>CALYTW010000004.1 GCA_945487905.1 uncultured cyanobacterium | reverse complement strand
TCGCACTCAAGAGCGAGCTTAACGAAAAGGTTGACAAAGAGGAAGGCAAGGGGCTGCTATTAAACGATAATGTTATTAAATTTATTTTGAAAATTGACAGTATTATTTAGACAATAGAGAGATTAAAATTTAATTAAGGCTAAATGTAAAGTTTAGCAAAATCCAAATCGCTTTTTGAAGTTATTTTAATATTGGTTGAGTCTCCTTCTGCAATAAAAACATCAAATCCGGATTCTTCGAGCATTGAACAGTCATCCGTAAAAGATTTACCTCGATATTTTTCGTGAACTTCTTTTAGTATTGCGGTTCTGAATGCCTGAGGAGTTTGTGTATTATATAATTTACTCCTGTCAATTGTCTTTATTATTTTACCGTTTTCGTCAACTTCCTTTATTGTATCTGTAGTCTTTGTCATAACCGATACTGCACCGTATTTCTTTACCTGATTAAGAACATTCGAAATAATTTTTTCCGTAATCAACGGTCTTGCGCCGTCATGGATAATAACATATTCGTTTTCTACCTGCAGTAAAGCTTTATAGACAGATTCCTGTCTTGTACTGCCCCCATCAATTAATTTTATTTTCGGATTGTTGAAAATCTGCCTCAATTCGTTGATTATAAGCTTGTTTGAAGGAATTATCACTTCCGCAATTTCTTTAAAACCCAAAAAAGGTTTTACGGAATGTTCGATAACCGTTTCCGAGTCAATTTTTTCCAAAAGTTTATTGGTTTTTCCGTATCTTGAAGAAGTACCGCCTGCTGTTATTATTAAAGAACAATTCATTAAATATCTCCTTTAAAGTGGTCGTAAAGACCGAGTTCATCATAATTTGAGTATCTTTTATCTCCTATTTTCAGAAAACAACCGTCGAAATTTGTAACACTACCTATGACATAATAATTATCTATTTCCTGCAAAAAATCGTTCGGAACACAAGCTACGAGGTTGTAATCCTCTGCCCCAAACATCCCTTCAATATAATCGGCTTCTATTGTAACATTTGATGAGTACGCAATCCTGAACAAAGCATCCGCTAAGCCGTCTGAAGTGTCCATCATTGCATAATCCGTCTTGATTTTGGAAGCAATTTGTTCGGAAAAAGCTTGGTTCAGTGCCGGTTCAAGATGATTTTTTATGTTATCTCCACCCCTTTTACCTTCCAAAAGTTCTTTTAATCCTAAAGAACTCTTACCGTATTCTCCGCAGGTAATTACTGTATAACTATCTTTGGCATGGCTTCTGGAAGATATTTTTCGCCCTTTTGTGCTACCAATGGCGGTTATGGAAATGAAAATTTTATCTCCGCCGGTAATATCTCCTCCCGCTATTTTTGCACCGTACAAACCGGATTCTATTCCACGATAAAGCTCTTTTATAAAATTTTCATCAATATCGGGAGGAACTGATAATCCTACTGTTATATATTCGGGTTTACCGCCGGAAGCTAATATGTCGCTAATATTTACGGCACAAGCTTTATACCCGGTTTGATAAGGAGTTGCCCACTCTCTTTTGAAATGCACATTTTCAACAAAATTGTCCTGAGAAATGACAATTCCAAATTCTTTTAAAAACGCACAATCATCCCCCAAAAGACCTGTATTGTTTCGTTTGTTAATAATTTCAATAAAATCAAGTTCCTTCATAGATTTTATTATAACACGCAAGACATATTGTTTTAACTTTGTTCGATATTTATAAACCTTAAAAATTCCTTAATCATACCCTTGAACGAATTGTTCCACAAATGGGCATAACCTGTGTAATAAGGCTTATATTCGTTAATTATGTTTTTAGGCAAATCTTTTCCGCTGTCAAGAGTTTGAGCAATATATTCCAAATACTCATTCTGCGCATCACGATATTCAATATCGTATTTTCGTAAATCCTCGTCTGCTTCATAATGTACAAGTGCATGATAAGCACACTCAATATTCCTGTCTTTTGTTTCAGGAAAAAGTTTTATCGCTTCTCTTACATTTCTCTGCTCTGTCAATACAGATATTATTAGCCTGCTGACAAATTTTCTGTTTTTTAAATCTTCCATTAATACGGGTTCTTAATCTTTATGTCAAAATTCAAATCGTTTGGTCCGAAATTTACTTCATATTTAAGCTTTGGACCTTCACTTAAATCGATTGCACCGACCCTTGACGAAGAACTATCAGAGGGTAGATACTTTTTGAATCTGCCTTGATAATTTATTGTCTGAGGTTTGTTCTTTAATGCACACCCGGACAACAAAATACCTGCAATCGTTAGACAAACTAACAGAAAAGCAAAATTTTTCATATAAAGCTCCGAGGGATTAGGACTACATGTACATTATAACATTTTTTGTATCTAATTCAAGAGTGCTTAGGGGTAAATATATTAGCAAAATAAACAGGTAAGTAAGTTCATTTTATTCCCTTATAATTGCTTCGCTTACTTTTTTTATGCTAAACTTGTAACACAAGGCAAGGGGATATTTTTATGAAAATACTTTTTGTAATAGATAAAGTTGAGTTAAAATATTTTGAATTTAACAATCTGGTAACAAATTTTTGGCTTATTAAAGAGTTTTTGGAAAGAAGTTGCGAAGTTTGTATTACAACGATTCCACAACTTTATTTATCCGGAAAAACCGCACGTACAAAATGCTATGAAAGTTTTGTTTCGGAAAACAATATTTTTTATAAAAACAATATTTTGGACAAAGAAATTGATTCTTTTGATTTGGTAATGTTCCGCCCCGATCCGCCGGTTGATATAAATTACATAAATGCAACTTATATATTTGATTTTGTACATACAAAAGTGATTAACTCTCCTTCGGCAATCAGAAGTTTTAACGAAAAACTCCACAGTTTGTATTTTAGCGAATATATGTCGCCGAACATTGTTACAAGCTCAATGTCGGATATAGAAAACTTCTTGAAAGAACACAAGCAGATAGTTCTTAAGCCCTTGAACAGGTGTTTTGGTTCGGGTGTTATGTATCTTTATGACGGAGATCCCAACACGCATACAATTATAAATACCGTAACCGAAAACGAAACAGCGCTTGCAATGGTTCAGGAATATATTCCCGAAGTTAAAAATGGAGATATTCGTGTTTTAACTCTTGGAGATAAAATCCTACCATACAGTATCAAAAAACTGCCGAGTGACGATGATTTTAAATTTAACAATCATTCGGATAATTTCGTCGTAAAATCAGAGCTTTCAAGCTCTGAGCTTGAATACTTTACCCCGATAGCCCAAAAGCTTTGCCAAACCGGAATTGTAATGGCTGGGCTGGACGTTATAAATAACAAAATAATTGAAGTAAATGTAACAAGTCCTTGTTATTTTATAAAAGAAATGAACAATTGCTATAACATTTCAGTTGAGAAAATGTTAGCGGATTTTTTGTTGACACCTGCATTGCTAACATTATAAAATGTAGTATAATAAATCATATAATGTATTTCGTTTTTGTTCGCAATGCGATAATATTATTATAGTAATGTTTAAAACAGAAGGATGCTTATGAAAAAGGAATTATTGGCAGTTTTGAGTGCAATGGTCTTACTTACAGCAGGAAGTGCAGTTTTTGCCAAAACTAATATAAATTCAGATTTAGCGGAAGCTATAAAGTTCTATAAGCAGGGGAATTACACCCAATGTCAGGAAAAGCTTGAGGCTTCAATAAAAAAGGATCCGTCAAACTCGCTTACATATTATTATATGGGTATGACAGCAGCACATATGGGAAAAAAGGAAGAAGCTATTGAAAATTATGACAAAGCACTTACGCTTGCACCTTCTAACAGCAATTTGATTAAGTATGCCGAAAAAGGAAAGAGATGCTTGGAATCCCCTGAAGCATGTCATGAAGTTAAGTATGAAAATTCGGTTGATGAATTTATCAGAGGAAAAAGTACTGACAGATTTTCTGAAGAAGCAAGAAGCATGTTTGAAAAACTCAAAATAGAGCAAATGATGAGAGATATAAACAGACAGGGGGATGTGGATCCTCAAAAGTTTAGAGAATACAAAGATTTTTCAAGCATGAATACACCATCTTCCGATGTTCCTTCTAATGATGAAATTGCTCAAGCTGTCAGAACTTTGCAAAAAGCAGGATTAATGAATTTCGGAGGAAATTCCTACTCGGATTTATCAATTCTGACGGGTAATGATAGTTCAATGATTAACATGATGTATTCAGGAAATATGAATCCGCAGTTAATTCAGGAGATGTTAACAAATAATATGTCACTCGGATTTTAGAAAGTTAAGAGTAGATGAAAATCAATACAGTAAGATTTGGAGAAATAGAGATTGAAGAAGATAGGATTTTTGATTTCAAACTTCCTATAATAGGTTTTGGCGAACTTAGAAAATTTATTATTCTAGATGCTAATCAGGACAGTTTTTTCAAGTGGCTTCAATCTACAGAAGACCCGTCTTTGGCGTTTCCTATAATATCAGTATTCAGCATGAATGTTGATTATTCAATAAATTTGACAGATGAAGTGGTAGAAAAGCTCGGAATTAGCAAAGTTGAAGATTTGCTTGTCATGAATATAGCTTCAATTCCGCAGGATAACCCGCACGGTACTACAATTAATCTGCTTGCGCCTTTAGTATTCAATTTGGATAAGCATGTTGCAGGACAAGTTATACTATCTGGTTCCGGATATGATATCAGTTTTCCATTGTTTAAAAAAGTTTAGTTAAGGATATAGATGTTAGTAATTTCAAGAAAAAACGGTCAAAAAATAATGATTAATGACAATATTGTCATTACTATTGTCGAATCTCGAAACGGACAGTGTAAAATCGCTATTGAAGCGGATAAAGATGTTAAAATATATAGAGAAGAAATTTATTATCAGGTTAAACTTGCTAATCTCGTCGGTAAAAATACAAACCTTAATTCTGTTGATTCTGTATCCAATCTGCTTAAGGATAATAATATCAAGCTTAATGATAAGGTCGAACAAACCTCGGAAGCAAGTGAAATTGTCAACGACCAGCCTAATAAACCAAAATTTATTATCAAAAAACAAAATAATCAGTAGTTTTAATTAGAGAACCGGATGTTTTTTTTCGATATAGAAGAAAATGATAGTATTTTTAAACCGAGAAGTATTGAGCATGCTTATCTTGCAATACTGAATGATGATTTGAAAACGGCTCAGGCGGTTTTTGAATCAATTGACTCTCCTCGTGCCATGTGGGGAAAAACTTTTGTCGACATTCTTATGGGATATTTAGAAAGATATCCGACATATTTTGAGATAAGAAATTTTATGGAAATAGATTTAGATTTTCTTGTAAAAAACGAAAAAATCAACTATGTAGAACAGTTTTTAGGTTCTCTTGAGCTTCTGTCTGAAATAAACCGTGAGGTTTATAAATATATAGCACGTGTAATGTATGAAAATAAACTCTATAATGCATCCGTAGAATATATGGAAAAATCGAAAAAACTTTTTTACAAAGACCCTGAATTGCATTTTATGTTTGCAAAATATTACGCAGGAATTGGAGAGTATAAAGCAGCAGATTTTTATCTTTCCGAATGTCTCAAGTTTGTTCCCGATTATTTTCCCGCAATCAAAATGAAACAAGATATTAACAATTTGGATTAAAAGTTTAAATTGGGTATAATATATCTATGGCAGAAAAAAATTCCGATATATTTGAATTATCTGGCAAACCTGCTTCAGAATCTAACAATTTTTTTCTTGAAGAATCTTTGCACAGCTTTGACACCGTTAAGTTTCGTGACGGCGTCAGGCGTTTGAATGATTATGATTCAAATATATTGAAGGATGGAGCATATAGAGAAATATCCGATGATGCGCTTAAGCTGGAATATAAAATTTCCAAAACAGAAAAAGTGATAAAACGGATTGAATCTGAAATAAATGCGTGCAAAGAAATACAAGATTTTGGTAAAATGCAGGATTTGCAAGCTAAATTGATTGCCCTAAAAGAAGAATATAAAAACTTGCTAATCTCATACAATGAAAGAACTTTATCTGCAAAAATTTTTGGTTCAGTGTCCGAAATATACAGTAAAACTATAGGAACTCCGGTATCTTTTTTAAACAGTTTTTCAAAGAAACTTTATAACTTGCTTATTTCAAAACTTCCCGCAAAAATTACCTCTGTTATAAAAATTAAAAATTCGCTTTCTGTGCTAGAAAGTATTAATAAAAGCGTAGATGCACTTATTACTCTAAATACTCCCTATGGCGAAAATATTGATAAATACAGAGAAATATCGAAATATATTATAAAAGCCAACTCCATACAGGCAGAAATTTCACGGGCTATAAAGAAAAATTAATCGGATATTTTTTCAAGTGTCTTTTTAACAAGTTCGGTAAATGAATTCTGTTCAAACGAATCTTTCTGTATATAGCCTTCTATATTATATTTTTTAAGTTGGTTGGAAACTTTAACTTTTGAGTTTGAACTCATAACTATTATCGGAATATCAGCATATTTTTCATCATTTTGAAGAATCTCAATAAACTGGAATCCGTCCATTACAGGCATATCCAAATCAGTCAGAATCAAATTAAAATGATTTCCTTTCATCTTGGTAAAAGCTTCGTCCGGATCTACAGCTACTTCAACCGAACAGCCCATGTTGGTTAATATATTTTTCAGCATAGTTCTCGTTGTCATCGAATCGTCTACAACAAGTACACGCTTCGACAATATCTTGTCCTGCTGTAAAAATGCTATCGGATAGGCATTGTTTATACTCTTATTAAAATCATAGTGTAATATGTCCTGCATATTGAGAATCAAACATAATTCGCCCGATGCAAGATTCGTAATTCCGGATATATTTTTAACCTTGTAAAGAGGCGGAGGAAGTTTCTTTTGTAATATATCCTGATCGCCGAGCAGTTTATCTACAACAAGACCGATTGATTTTTCATCTGCTTCAATAATAAGTACTGTTTCTTTTTCTCCCCTTTTTTTTGTCGGTAACCCCAGAAAATCCGATAAATAAAACAAAGGAAGAATTTTATCATTAAATAATATTGAACGATTACCATTATTGGTTTTAATTTCATCCTGCTTTTTCAACACAAAAGTCGTAATCATCTGTATCGGAATAGCAAACGTCTGTTCGGATATTTTAACCAAAAATACCCTAAGTGTTGCAAGAGTGACCGGAATTTCAATATGTACACAGCTTCCTTTTCCGTATTCAGAAATAACTTTAACCTTTCCGTTTAGCTGAGAAATCTTTGTCTTTACGACATCCAGCCCTATTCCTCTGCCTGAAATACTTGTAATTGAATCTCCTGTGGTGAATCCCGGCCAGAATATAATGTTCATAATCGCATCATCTGACATGGAATCAATATCTTCCTGAGTAAGAAAACCTCTTGAAACAGCCCTTTCCTTAATTTTTTCGAGATTAAATCCCTGTCCGTCATCGACGACATCTATAACAACTTTGTTGTCATCATGTTTTGCGGACAAAAGAATTTTACCTACGGGGCTTTTACCTGCAAGCATTCTATCTTCTTTGGTTTCAATACCGTGATCGATAGCATTTCTCAAAATGTGAATCAAAGGAGTTTTGATTTCTTCAATAATCTTTTTATCTGCACAGGTGTCGTTACCCTGAATCTCAAAGTCAATATCTTTTCCTTTTTCCATTGCGATATCTCTTACCATTCTGGTAAAAGAATTAAATACTGTTGAGATTGGCAAAACTCTTATGTTTTTAACCATTGATTCCATTTCATCAATAATTAAACGCATTTTCATATCGTCTTCTTTTGATGAACGATAAAGCGAATTCAAATCATAAATCGTTCTTGAAACATTCTGAGTAATATCTGACAGCAGAGTAAATACCTGCTTAACAAATGTAGTTGTGTACTGCTCGCTGTCCTGTGCTTGCAAGTATTTACGGTTATAGTATCTCAAATAATTTGAAGTCTTAAGCAAATCTTTCTGGCAAATTTCATTTGAATTTTTGATAATATCAATTTTATCAAGATTTTTTTCCGCCTTGATTTTTGTAATAATTAATTCTCCAAGCATATTAACAAGCAGGTCAAGCTTTTGAGCGTTTACATGCAGAGTTTTGATTTCAGTATTGGTTCTGCTTGTAAGCGATGACTGTGCGGATAGATTCTTGATTTCGCTGATTCCGGTATCTTTTTTGAAGTTTAATTCTAACAGTTGTTTCATAATTTCTAACTGCTGAATTATTAAATCTCCGTCTATACCTTCATTAGGAGATGCACAATATTCCAATGCACTTTTAAGTGTTTGTACCATCTGTTCCTCAAGTTGAACAGAATTGTCCGTTATAAAATCGAGTATTTCCAACAGCATATTTATAATTTCAAGAATGCTGTTGTCACTTACAGTAGTTTTAAAATTGTTTATATCTTCTTTTATTTCTTTTGCATAAACGCTGCTGCTTTGGAGCATAGAAATTTTTTCGGAAATATCAAACAGAGATAAACCTGAAGATTCACTGTCAATGCACAAAGTATTAAATTTTGCCGCAGCGGAACTCAGTGTGTCCCTCATTTCAAGAATTTCACTTATGGTAAAGATATTTGTTGCATTAAGCACAAAGTCCAATTTGGCAATAATATCTTCTAATGCGGTTTTTACTTCATAAAAGTTGCTGTCTTTTACATATTCATATATTTTTTCAACTTCTTCCTTTATAATTACCGTTTCCTGTGATTCTTCCTCAGGAACAATACCGTCAATAAGTTCAAAACAATGATTGAAAATAAAATTTATTTCTTCTTGATGTTCCTGAATTATCGATACTTTAGGCTCTTTAGGTTTTGGAGTTTTTTCAAGTTCTGTAGGTGCAGTCAAGCCTGCGATTTCAGCCAAATTGCCTAAACCCGGCAAGTTAAGTGCCGTCATATTCATTGTATTATCGGAATTTGCAGGAGTTTTTAAATCTATATCACGTATATATTCCAAAGCAGAAATCGTAGGTGTATAATTTTCGTCAATAATTTCTCTCGAATTTTTTACTGATTCATGAATATAACCCGAAACAAGCTCTATGGCTTTAGTTATGACACCTATCTTACCGGAATCCAAAAATATATTATCAGCTTTAACAATATCAAAAATATCTTCTATTCTATGAATAATATCTTGAAAATTACTAAATCCGACCATTCTTACAGCACCCTTAAGACTGTGTATATCTCTATAAAGCGATGCTACAAGTGCTCTGTCATCAGGTTTTTTTTCAAGTTTTATCAAGTTTTCAAAAATCCGCTCAATAATATCTTCCGTTTCTGTTTGGAAGATACTCATAAGCTCCTGATTATATTGTTCGTTATCCTGAAAATCCAATTAATTTAGCCTTCTGTTACTGAATTTTTAATGCCTTCGGACAGACTGTACAATCTGTTTAATTTTTCAGAACCGGATGTCATTAAAGCTGATAAATCTGACGAGAACTGTATATTTTCATCATCAAGAATGTTTAATTTTTCAATAATATCACTCTGTTTTTCCGCATATTGATTAAGTGCTGCAAGTGATTCAAAAATTTCTGTAATCTGATTCATTAATGCTTCGGAACTCAAGGATACCTGATCAATGTCCTTTACAACACTTTCAATTTCTTTAGAACCTTCCTCCGTAGCCATAACCGTAGAGTTAGTTGTATATTGGATATTACTTGTCAAAGAAGAAATCTTGGTAATAGCCTGCTTTGATTCATCCGCAAGTTTTCTGATTTCTCCTGCGACAACAGCAAAACCTTTTCCGTGTTCTCCTGCTCTTGCAGCTTCAACTGCAGCATTAAGAGCCAGCATGTTTGTTTGTTCCGCTATGTCATCAACTACACTTATGGAATTTCCTATCTGCTGTGTATGTTCGGATAATTCAAGGATTAATTCTGCTATCATTTGAACTTTTTGTCTTAAAACAAGCATTTTTTCTGCATTTGTTGTAACAGCTTCGTGTTCTTTCTTTGAGTATGAAATTGATTGATTAATTTGTTTTTCAGTGCTTTTTGAAGTATTAATCGTTTCCGAAGCCAAAGTTTTAAGTTTTTCAACCATCGCAGACATGTTTTTCGTATTTACACAAAGCCTGTCAAGCATCAATTTTTGGGAATTAAAAACTTCAAGCATTTCTGCCGTAGCTCCGGACACAGTTTCGGAGTGTTTTGATAAGGAACTTCTTATCGACTTTACAATCCAATCTTTAGTAATTACATGCATAGGAACAAACACCAGAAGTAATGCTCCGATATATGCAATACCTTCATACATGTTGATGTTATATCTTATGAACAAGGATATAAAAAGACCGAGCAGAATCGTAAATACAACTATATCAATCCAGCATTTTATATTAAACTTCTGACTTAATCCAAAATTAAAATTTCCAAGCACGAGTTCTCTCCTATAGTTTTTTTTTAACATTTAGTATATAATTATTTTATACTAAAATCGACAAAATTGGAATATCTGTTTATATGGCATACAAAATTTTATTGGTAGAAGACTCTGCAACCGAATTGAAATTTTTAAAGAGCGGGCTTGAACAAAACGGTTTTGAGATAGAAACCGCCATCAGCGGTTCTGAAGCATACAAGAAAATATACACTTATGCTCCGGACATAGTTGTTTCAGATATAGTTATGCCGGCAATAGACGGGTATCAGCTATGCAGAATGATTAAGAACGATGATGAAACAAAAAAAATACCGGTAATTCTGCTAACGGTTATGGACAAAAAAATCGATGCTTTTTGGGGCAAAAAATCAGGCGCTCAGCTCTTTTTATCTAAGTCGATTGATATAAAAGAGCTTGTTGCACAAATTAATGCAACCATAAGAAGATATCCTGTAAAGGATGAATATAAAACAGCACTTATTTCTAAAGCTGAATCGGCAAGTACGGCTCAATTTAAGTTGAACAATATTCTTAACGACCTGCTTATGAAGAGTACGTTTTCAAACGAATTCAGAAATCTAAGCGACTTCTTGAATTATGAAAGAATTCTTGTAGAAAAGTTATTTTCCTTATTAAGTTCTTTTGTGGAATATCATGTTGCGGGAATTTATTTTGCATCTCCCGATGAATTTGCGGAAAATATACTTTATTTTGACACCCTCGGGAGAAACCTCTCAAAAACACTGCTGAACGATATTTGCAGAGATTTCTTTAAAAGTATGGCAGAGCATAAAACTGTCAAAAATTCAAAATTTGAGGTTGTTAAAATGCTTCTCGGAAAAGAAGTGGATTATCAGATTTCCGATTTTACCTCTAAGATCATCATTCCTCTTATTTTTGACAGGAAATTAATAGGCGGTATTTGTTTCTATACAAGGCGAGAAGTAGATTATTCATCATTCAGATTTTTTGATATTATGATAAGCGAACTGCTTGCAATATTTAAGATGAAATATCAATATAACGAAAAAGAATTTATGTCGGTTCTTGATGGTTTGACAGGGCTTTATAACAGAAGACAGTTTGAAATCAGCTTAGAACAGGAATATAATCGTACAAAACGTCATCCTGCGGATTTTTCACTTGCGATACTGGATATAGATTTCTTTAAAAAGGTCAATGATACATACGGACATCAGTATGGAGATTATGTTCTCAAAACTGTTGCGGATTTGCTTAAACAATCATTCAGGAAGACTGATTTGTTGTACAGATACGGCGGAGAAGAAATGGTTATTATAATGCCAGAAACATATATAGAAGGAGCTGTGATACCTGTTCAGAGATTAAGAAGTGTTGTTGAAGAATATGACTTTGAATATAACGGAATTAAGTCAAAAGCTACAGTTAGTATCGGACTTACAATGAATTATCAAGACTTTACATCCTCTGCAGACATCTTAAAATCAGCAGACGATGCTCTATATAAAGCTAAAGAAAGCGGCAGGAACAGGGTCGTTGTACATGAACAATAATTACATCGAGCAAAAGAAGAATACTCATCTTTATTTTAAAATCGGAGAAAACAAATATGCCGTCAACTCCGACAATGTTCTTGAAATAATGAAGCTTCCGGCTCTTGATTACCCATCAAAACTTCCTAACAATATTGTAGGTCTTTTGAAATACAACAACTTTGTAATAAGCGTTGTCGATATCAGGTTCTATTTGGACATAGAAGCGACTCCGTACAGTATTAATAATGAACTGCTTATTGTAAAAACAGATGAGGTAATTTTTGGTATTATAACTGACAAAATATTAGGGATATTACCTTTTGACTCATCCCTTGTTGACCAGATACCTTTTGCTGACAGCAATATGGTAATTGAATCTTTGTACAGAAAAGACAAAGAAACTATTTTTATTGTAAACACCTATGCGATAGAAGGTTTGTTAAAAAATCATAATGCAAAAATCCTGCCTGTGGACATTCCTGCATTAATGCCTATGGACGAAGAATCAAAAAGGATTATGGCCAAAAGAGCCAGAGATATGCATGAAAAGTCTGCAATCCGCTTAGCTTCAAGCGGAGGGCAGATAAAGAATAAGTATATTTCCTTAAATCTGAACAATGATTTTTATTGTATATACCTTGAGTATGTAAGAGAAATTTTAAATGACACAACCATAATGCATGTTCCTGGAGTACCTGATTTCATTATGGGAATAATGAATTTAAGAGGTGATTACATTACAGTTGTCGACTTAAAGTCTTTTTTGGGGCTTCCTTCCAATTCATTAACTGAGAATAAATCAGAAATCAATGAGAAAAAGCCTGTAATAATTATCAGGTGCAACGAACTTCAACTTGCACTTCTGGTAGACAAAATTAATGAGATTTTTGAGTTTGAAGAACCTGCACGGGAAGGTGCTTCCGAAAGTTATTATCTGTGTGAATTTATTAACGAAGCATCATTATACACAGTATTAAATATTGAAAGAATATCTGCCGATAAACGCCTTGTAATAACTGATGTGTAATATTTGGATGAGTTTAGAGATTGCGGAAAAACTCTAGTATTTCCTGCAAACTCTGGGGTACGGTTTCGGGGGTAAATATTTTGACTTGTATCACTACTGACTTGGAAGGAAAATGTAAAAGGCTACGTGTTATCCCACAGGGGTAAATACTTTGGTTTGGGAATATCATTACAAGCTTGAAAGTAAATTGAAAAAGCCTGACTCTCACACACCTTGGGTCAGTATTAAGTACAATCTGATTTACATTTGCCCCTCGACTTTTTCAGCATCCTCTTTTTGTAAAGATATATATTATTTTTAAAAATTATGCTAAAATACAGAGTATGAAGGATTTTAAGAAGAGGTCTATTGTTCTAGTACTGGCATCAGTTATTACGGTAACTGGTTCTTTTGCATCGGAAAATTATAAAAACTGCCTGATGGATATGACGTTTAAAGCTTCAGGGGCAAATAAAATAAGCATGGTATTGAGTACCAAAAGACTTTATGAAGGCACGATTAATCCTGTTAAAAGAGATGCAAATACTTATGTAATAATGCTTCCTGAAGTAGACAGTAATGCACCTTCGCCTGATCTTTCAGAGGCTGATGGAAATATTGAATCGGTAACCGTAAAAAAAATGCCGTATGCAAACGGAAGCAAAGGATATACAAGAATAACAATAAAAACAGCAGACAATGTTAGCCTGAATGCAACAAGTATGCTTTATATTCCTGAAAAAAAAGAAAATCGTACAGAAGCAAGACAAGATGAACATAGTAATGAAGCAGAAGATTATGCAGATTTTGAATCAAGACAACGTGAAATGAACCGGCAAAATGCTCAAAGGGATTCTAATATTTCATATCAGCAAAAAAATAAATATAGAACAGAAGCCAAACCACAAGAAAGAAGCAGTTATCGTGATGAAAAAACCGACAGTCACAATCAGAATGTGAACTTGGAGATTCCTAGCCAAACCGATATCAATCAACAACCTCTGCCGGTTGAGGATATTCAAACCCAAACAAGCGACGAAAACAACAATAATCAAAAATATATACTCGGATTATGGATTGTTTTGATTATCATGACGAGTACCTATTTTTATATTAAAGCTCAGGATAAATTACGTAATGTGTTGGGCGAAAAATTGGAAATTGATGTCGAAAAAGAAGACAAAAAGAATAATTCAAAATCGCAAAAAGATAATAAAAAAATTAGCAGAACAATAAACAAGCTTGATTCTGCCTATTCAAAGACTGCTTATATTCCTTTAAAACCTCCTGTTCAGGCTCAGGAAGAAGAATCTCAAGAAGAACTTAATATTGTGGACTTGGATGCATTATTTAAGGAACAGACAAAAGCACCTGAAACTGTTTCCGAAGAAGAAGAAAACGATGCACTTGACGATTTTTTGAGCGGATTTTCTTTTGATGATGAATTTCAAGGAGAAAATGAGGAAAAATCCGACGAAGAAATCTTTACTTATGATAAAGATGTTTACGAGCAGGTTTTGCAAGACAATGAATTGAAATTTACCGAAGAAGATATTCTCTGCTTTAATGAGTTATTGCAATCTGAGATAAGCAGTGAGGTTATGAATAACCTTTCAAAATATGCTGTTTCCAACCCTATAGCATCGCAGAAACCGCAAAAAGATTCTACTTTGGTCAATATTGTTACAGACTTTGCAATTAAACAAAATATAAGCTTTTCGGCAGAAGATATAATCGCTCTTAAAAAAATTATGTCTGTTGAACTTGATTCTGATTTTGTAACAAATTTAAAAACTAACTCGCAAAAAACTCAGGCAATGGAGCAAGCACTTTTACAGCCGAAACCGAGAAAGATTAAGCCTGTTGAATTAATAACTTTAAATGTAAAAGATATGCTTCCTAACCTTGCGGAAGAATTAAAACAACAGGGTAATAAACCGATTGAATTCGATGCAAAACCGGAAACAGTATATTTTAGTGAGGGATATGAAGTCAGTACACTTAAATTAGATATTGATTTACCTGATTTGGCAAAAGAAGTCAATAACAGCAGTGCATATCAATCGAAGCCTTCAGAAAAGGTTCAGGTTGTTGACAGTTCATATTTTGATTCCGTAGAAAAAATTACTATTTCAGGACTGCCGGATTTGAAAGATGTTATGGAAAATCCCGACAAATACGAAGATTCGGAGCCGGAGGTATTTGTAGCTGATGAGAATTTTTTGCTTAACAGTATTGCGAATGTACAGTTCAAACCTTTTGACGACGGCACGAGAAATTTTGAAATTATAAATAATGAAGAAGACTTTGATGAACCGGTAGAAACAAGTTACGATGACTTTGAGGCGATTTATAATCAGGAATTTTATGATTTGGATGCTATAAATCAAGAAACTACGCAAAATAAAGAAAAAGCGGAAACAAAAACACTTGATAATACAGAACCTCTTGCAGAAAAAAATCCGATAAAAAAACTTGAACCGGAACAGAAAAAAGAAGTTCATTCGGAAGATGTGCAGAAAAAGACTGCTGCCTCAGCAAGACAACAAGCCGGCAGGCAGCGTGAAACGAAACAAACCATAGAAATTCAACGATTGTTAAACAATGATACGAAGCCTGAAACAAAAATAACTTCTCAGCCGGTTAAAAAACCCGTACAAGAGAAAAAAACTTCCAAAGTTGTTATAAATAACAACACATTTAATGTTTTGAATTTGGTTGAAATCTCCAACGGCATCGGATGTTATCTGGCAAAATCAGAAAAAGGATATGTCGTTCTTGCTTATAAGGGAGATGAAACAACTGTTTTAAAAGAATATGACACTGTTAAAAGTGAAAAAATTCAAGCAAGAATACACGAAACTCTTGCGGATGGAACACTGAGGTATCTAATTCGAGTCGGAGCTAATAAACTTGTTGCTGATTTAAAAGACGGCAAGCTTAATTATGTGATGGATTTATGCTAAAAAAACTTTTTTTGATACTATTATTGCCGTTATTCTTCTGCGGGTGCAGTAAAGATTTAAGAGAAGAAATAACATTTGCTTCATGGGGTTCTGCAACTGAAGTCAAAGTATTAAAACAGATTATAAACGATTTTGAAGCTGAAAATCCGAAAATAAGAGTAAATTTTATGCATGTTCCGCAAAATTATTTTCAGAAAATGCACTTGTTGTTCGCTTCAAATACTCCGCCGGATGTTCTATTTATAAATAATCTTTATCTGCCTGCGTATTCCAAATACCTAGAGGATTTGAGCAATAAAGTTAACAGCAGTGATTTCTATCCCCAAACGATTCAGGGCATGAGTGTAAACGGTAAAATATATGCTGTTCCGAGAGATGTATCGAGTCTTGTATTTTATATAAACCTTGATAAAACTAATCTTCCTGACCAAAATTGGACATTGAATGATTTATTAAATATTTGTAAAAATATAGTGGATAAGAAGGCTTTTTGTTTGAGTTATGAAGATACTGTTTATTGGTTGAAACCGTATCTTTCTTATTTTGGCGGAGGAATTATTGACGGGTCATCAAACCTTATAATAGATTCCGAAAAAAGTAAAAAGGGAATTTCGTTCTATAAAGATTTAAAAAACAAGTATCACTACGCTCCTATGAAAAGTGAAGTTGGAAGTTCCACTTCTGTGCAAATGTTTTTGCAGGGAAAGATTGTATTATACCTGTCAGGAAGGTGGATGTACCCGAAAATTTCCGAAAAAGCTGATTTTAATTGGGCGGTAATGAATTTTCCGTATGGTGAAAGTCCGCAGGAAGTTGATATGTCAGGCTGGGCAATTTCAAAAAACACAAAGCACAAAGATGCTTCCGTAAAATTTGTTCAATATTTATCCGGTGTAAAAAGTTCGGAATATTTTACACAAACAGGTTTGGTTACACCTGCGAGAATAGACACTGCAAAGCTTTTAAATAACAAAACGCACAATGAAAAAGTATTTATTGACATTGTGGACAAATCCGAAACATCCACAGTATGCAAAGATTACTGGAAATTAACCGATAAATTAAATAATAAACTTGATTTATAGGTATAATCAAGGTTTAATAAATTAGGAGAAACAATGAATGCTGATATCTGTTTTAGAAAAAATAAATGATTTTAATGAAATGATTTTTGCCCCTATTGATAATTTAGTAGGGAATTTACCTCTTGAGGAATGGGTTTTGGATGCAATTACGGACAGTCTGCATCTTTTACCGTTTTTATTTTTTATATTTGTTTTAATTGAAGTTCTGGAATTTTATTTTTCGGATAAAATTGATTCCTGCATAAAAAGAGCCAGAAAACGAAGTGTTGCGGTTGGTGCATTAGCTTCAATTTTTCCTCAATGCGGTTTTTCGGTTATTGCAAGCAGTCTGTATTCCAGAAGAATGATTACCAGAGGATGCTTAATTGCCGTATATCTCGGAACTTCCGATGAATCTATACCGATTTTACTTGCACATCCTGAAAAGGCGCATCTTATTATTCCTATTGTAGGATTTAAACTTTTGATAGCGATTTTGGGCGGATATTTGATTGATATTGTTTCCGGTCATTTTAATAATCAGGAAATAATTAATCATGAAGACTCTGTTGAAGAAGTTTTGGAAGAAGCTCATGAACATGTTCACGAAGAAGGGTGTTGTAACCACAAGCCTGAAGGGGTAAATAAGATAGAGTTGGTCTTACACCCTGTACAACACACAATCAATATACTCTCGTTTATATTAATTATTACACTGATTTTAAACTATATATTAGAACATTTTTCTATTACGGAAATTTTGTCAAACAGTTCGCATCATTATATACAATGCATCGCTTCGGCAGTAATCGGTTTAATACCTAACTGTGCTATATCTATCGCAATCACGATGATGTTGATTAAAGGTACAATAACTTTCGGAGCAGCAATGAGCGGTTTGCTTTCAAACGGCGGACTTGGACTTCTTGTTTTGCTCAAAAATAACAATATCAAAGACACAATAAAGGTAATTGGGATTTTGCTCGCAGTAAGTATATTCTCAGGATATTTGATAGAATTTTTAACCTAGGTATATAATTAAGGAATGAATTATTACAAAAAATACACACCATATTTATTTTTATTTCCTGCTTTTGCAGTTCTTATAGTGTTCTTTTTTATTCCGTTTTTTCAAACTTTAGGACTGAGTTTTTTTGATTATTCATCAAGTCTTTATCATCCTGCATTTAACGGGGTAGATAATTATATAAAGCTTTTTAAAGAGCCTGTTTTTTATAAGGTAATGTTTAATACATTTATGTATCTTATTATTGCTGTTCCGTTTTTGGTTACATTTCCTTTGCTTGTGGCAGTTCTTATTAACCAGAAGATACGTGGAGTTACGCTTTATAAGATTTTGATATACTTCCCCGTAATAGTTTCAATTGTAGTTGCTGCAATTGCTTTCAAATGGCTTTTTGCAGGACAGGGTATTTTAAACTATGCTTTATCGGTATTTCATTTACCTCCGATTGGGTGGCTTACAGACACTCGGTGGGCTTTGTTTTCTGTCGCTGTTGTTACCATTTGGAAGGGTATTGGCTATTATATGATGATTTATCTTGCATCTTTAATGAGTGTTCCTCAGGATTTGTACGAAGCTTGTGATATTGACGGTGCAAACTTTTGGCAAAAACATTTAACAGTAACAATTCCGCATATTATGCCTACAATTGCTCTAGTTTCTACAATCAGTACAATTTCTGCTATGAAAGTTTTTGCAGAAATTTATGTTATGACTAAAGGCGGGCCTTTAAATTCTTCTAAAACGATAGTGTATTATATATACGAAAGAGCTTTCGAAAACCTTGATTTGGGTTATGCATCAGCAATGGCTGTAGTCTTGCTTGTTGTGGTAATGCTGTTTTCTTTGATTAATATTCTTTGCTTTGAGAAAAACAAATACGGAGATATTTAATGAAAATTCTTGTTATAACAGATTTATATCCGGTAGATGAGAATGAAATTCATACACCAAAAACTATTTATAACTTTGTACAAAGCTGGAAGAATTTAGGACACGAGGTTAAAGTTATAAAGCCGAATTTTCTTTTTAATTCCTTTTTGCACAAAAAACCATTCTATAAAAGCGGTATTTATGGAGATGTTGAAAATATAAATTATCTGACTCCGTTTTGGGGCAATATAGAAAATAAAGTGAAAACAAATTTAGATGCAGACTTGGTTATATCACATATGCCCAGCGGATTGATTTTTGCAAACCGTCTCGGTTTGAATTTTTGTGCAGGCGTGCATGTTTCGGATATAGAAGTTTTAACAAATTCTATGTATAGTGTTTACTTTAAATCCGAATTGGAAGAAGCTTATAAAAATTCAAGTAAAATCGCATGCCGGTCGTTTGTATTGAAGAATAAATTTTTAAAACTTTATCCGGAATTTGAGTCAAAAACATTTGTTGCACCGTCAGGAATCGGATTTGAACCGGTTAAAAGAAATTGGCAGGAAAAGGATAAAATTAAGGTTTTAACCTGCGGGCAATTTATAAAAAGAAAAAATATCGACAAAGTTATAAAAGCTTGCAGTGAATTTGAAAATATTGAATTAACTGTAATTGGTTCCGGTAGTAAATATAAAGACCTAACGAGTCTCTCAACAAAGCCAATATTTACAGGTCAATTACTACACAAAGAAGTGCTTGCAAAAATGAGAGAATCCGATATTTTTATTCTGCCATCCGTTAACGAAACCTTTGGAATGGTTTACCTTGAGGCAATGGCTTCCGGATGTATAACCGTGTGTACTAAAAATGACGGTGTTGATGGAATAATCAAAGATGGAGAAAATGGATTCACTACAGGAACGACTACGGAAGAAATCAAACAAGTTTTGGGCAAAATATTGAATTTGAAAGACCAAAACAGAATTTTAAATAATTCATACAACACAATCCTCGAATACACCGAGAAAAAAACTGCGAAAGATTATATTAAAAACATAACAGGCTGAACCTTGAATTTGTCTAACTTCCCCATCTGCGATTTCTGTTTACAAATTCCAAAATACATTTTGATAGAGATTCTTTATCAAATTCGGGCCAAAAATCAGGAATTACAATAAATTCAGAATATGCAATCTGCCATAAAAGATAGTTTGACACTCTCATTTCTCCGCCTGTTCTTATTAACAAATCAGGGTCGGGAATATTTCCTGTATATAAATGCTGCGAAATTAAATCTTCCGTAATTTCTTTTTGACCTGAATCAACAATTTCTTGAACAGCTTTCACTATCTCTGCTCTTGCACCGTAATTAAAAGCTATTTGAAGATTTACACCTGTATTGTTCTTTGTTGTTTCAACAGCGTTTGCAAGAATTTTTTGAAGCTTGTTGTTCAATTTTGAAGTATCTCCGATGAACGATATTACGACATTATTCTCGTGCATTTCCTTTAGTTCATTGTTAAGTGTGTCTGCCAGTAAATCCATCAAAAAACTTACTTCTTCGGGCTTTCTGTTCCAATTTTCAGTGGAAAATGCATAAACAGTGAGGTATTTTACCCCGAAATCATCACACGCTCTCATTGTCTTTTTAAGCGCATCAACTCCCTTTTTATGCCCTATCGCTGACGGTAAACCTTTATTCTTTGCCCAGCGTCTGTTTCCATCCATTATTATTGCGATATGTTTTAAATCACACTCTTTTACTATTTTTTTTATATTTTCCATAATATTTAACCTTAATATTTTTCCAGCATTTCAAATATTTTAAACACGGGCATTTTAAGTTCTTTTACTGCCGTATCTTCACTCAATTCAAGAGTTATTACAGGTATATTTCGCTCTATTCCGGCCCATGTACCAAAACTTCCGGGGGTCGGATAGCCTATGTCATCCGATATCGGATAACCAATTATAGCAGAAATTTTTTCCGCAAGTTTTTTCCCTTCTTCTCCCCCTCCGTCATAATTAACAACTTTATACGGAGAATGAAGGGTCAAAATTGTTTTGGGATTATATTTTTCAACGAGTGACATTACATATCTTGTTTCTTCTTCGCTTGCAGGAGAACCCCCGCCGTAATAATTTCCTTTATCTCCTGCAACCCAATTTTTTGCAGGAAAATTTCTGTTTAAATCAACTCCGTTGATATTGGTTCGTGTTCCTTTTTCATAACCTGTTTTATTCAGGCATGGAATCATTAATAAAGCAGTATTCGTATGCGATTTGAAATATTCTTTTATTAAATACTCTCCCTGCGGTTCATCTCCATGGATTACGCCTATAACAATAACAGAGGGGTTTGTTTTATTTCCGAGAACTTGAATATCCATAAAACACCTTAGGGTTTAATAATTGCAATTACGTAATCGTCTGTAAAATATTTGTTTGCACATTCAATCAAATCTTCAGACGTAACGCTTTTAATCTTTTCAATTATGTCTTTTTGATATGAATACGGGAATCCGGAAATCGAATAATAAGCCATTAAATTTGCTTGCTGAGAATTGGTTTCGGTTATAAACTGCTGTTTCCCGATAAGATTATTTTTTGCATTCAAAAGTTCTTCGTCCGAAACTTTAACATTTTTAATTTTGAATATTTCCTCATTAAACCCGTTAATTGATGTTTGGATATTGGAAGGTTCTGTTCCTATATAAATAGTGAAAACAGAGGATTTTGAATATACTTCGTAAGATGTTCTTACCGTATAAGCAAGTCCTTTTTTCTCTCTCAATTCCAAAAATAATCTTGAAGACAATCCGCTTGCACCGAGAATAATATTTAAAAGCATAAGTTTGGGATAATCTTCACTGTTTATTGAAGGTACTCTCCAGCCCTGGATAATCTGAGCCTGCTGGGCATCTTCTTTAATAAGTTCAACATATTCTTTGTTTACTTTTTCCGGTGCATTAATTTGTGAAATCAAATTAACTGAAGCCGAAATATCCGCAAAATGTTTATTCAAAATTTTTTCCGCATATTCTGAATCAATATCTCCCGCAATAGCAATTGTCTTTACGGAATTTTCAACAATTTTTTTGTATGAACTTACGATATCCTCAAAAGAAACTTTGTCAATTTCTTCGAGAATTCTGGTGTAACTGTTTCCGTAAAAATGATTTTTATAAATAGTTTTTGTAAATAAATCCGAAACCTTTACTTTAGCCGAATCCAATTCAGCAAGAAGTTCACCCTTGAGTTTACCTCTCTCTTTTTCAAATTCTTCAAATGTTGAATTTTTAATAATATCTTCAAGCATAGAAAGTGCAAGCTCAAAATCCTCATTAAGAGCTACGAAACGAAATCTGAGGTAATCATATTTCATTTCCGTACAAAAATCAATTGCATTTTCATCCAAGATAGCCGACAATTCTTCTGAAGAATATTTTTGTGTACCTTTTAACAAAAGCCTGTTCATAAGGAGATATTCTCCGGCATATTTTTCCGGTTCGTTTATGGAAAAATTTAAAGATAAAGCAATTCTCGGAGTGTTTTTGTTTATCTTAACGCAAGCTTGTATTCCGTTATTAAGTTTAAATTCTTTCATCATAAAACCTATTAAAGCACAAATATTAAGGGAGTTCAATTTTTAACTTGGTTTACTAAGCAAGAAGTTTTACTAAACCTTCCAGTGCAAGAATATAACTGTTGTCGCCAAAACCAGCAATAGTTCCCTTACATACCCCTGAAAGCAAAGAAGTATGCCTAAATTCTTCTCTTGAATGAATATTTGTCATATGAACTTCTATTGCAGGAATTTTAACCGCTGATAACGCATCTCTTATGACAATGCTTGTATGAGTATATCCGCCTGCGTTAATCAAAATTCCGTCATAAACCCCAAGTGCTTTTTGGATTTGCTCAACAATTTCTCCTTCAATATTGCTCTGATAGGGGTAAATCTCCGCACCCAATTCCTTGCCTTTAGCAATAACTGCTTCTTCTATTTCTTTGAGAGATTTTTCTCCGTATTTTTCAGGTTCTCTTATTCCAAGCATATTTAAGTTAGCACCGTTTATCAACAATATTTTCATTTAAAACTCTCCGTCTATACATTTATACCCATTTATTATACAATTATTGAAAAGAATGTACAAAATATTAAGAGGAAGTAAACATGAATAACAAACGCTGGTATGATAGTGACCCTATTTTAAAAGAAGCCTTAGAGCTTTTGAGGTTACAGCCTGACAGCACTCAAAAAGAAGCTGCGGATTTTATGCTGAAATTACAGGAACAAGTTGCGGTAGAAGTTATTGACCATGTTTACGAAATAATAAATACTTATCAGGGTAAAGGAAACCGCTGGTATGACAATGACCCGATGATGATGAAGGGCGTTGAGTTATTAAGAAATGCTCCTCCGGCAGTTCAGCGTGTGGCAGCATTAAAATTGCTTTTGGCACTTGAGAAAAAGAGTTTTGAAGGAATAGATTTATAAATGGAAGATGTACAGAGCCGAAAAGATATCAGGGGCGTTGAGATTCAAAAAGTGGGAATAAAAGATTTTGAAATCCCGCTCATTGTTCAGCGAAAAGATGATACTGACAAAGTAATATACGCATCAGCCACTGCGGGCGTGACACTCCCTGCACATTATAAAGGCACTCACATGTCCAGATTTGTTGAAGTTTTAAATGAATACAGAACTCAAAAAACTCTGGGTACGGACTTAAAGGGCTGCGTTGAAGCAATTGTGCAAAGATTAGACGCTAAATGCGGGTATTTAAAGTTTAGTTTTAAATATTTTATTGATAAAAAATCTCCCGTAACCGGTATTACCGCACCGATGTGTTATGATTGTACGTTTGAAGGTGTAATTGACAATTATGGCGAGGAAGATGAAGAATACAAATTTTATTTGGGTGTAAAAGTTCCGGTAACAACTCTCTGCCCCTGTTCTAAGGAAATTTCAGAATGCGGTGCGCACAATCAGCGGGCTATTGTTTCAGTAAAAATTACATATCCTGAATATGAACATATTTGGATAGAAGATTTGATTTCACAAATTGAACAATGTGCATCTTCAGAGCTTTATCCGCTTTTAAAAAGAGAGGATGAAAAATTTGTAACTGAACACGCATACAACAACCCGAAATTTGTTGAAGATGTCCTGCGTGATGTAGTTATACTGTTGAGAAAAAATGATATCATTGATTCTTTTGAGGTTGAATGTGAATCTATGGAGAGCATTCACAATCATTCTGCGTGGGCGTATCAGCAAGAGGGGTAGCATTCTGGATTTTTTAAACCAAAAATTTCTCTCTTATTTTATTAGAGAGAAATTTTCGGTAATGTAGCATTTTAATGTTTGAATTCTAATCTTTTTTTACGGTGCTTTTTATATGCAATTCTCTCAATTGCTGAATTGAAGCTTCTCCCGGAGCATCTGACATCAAACATTTTGCACTTGCATTTTTCGGGAATGCAATAACGTCACGGATAGAATCAGTTCTGCAAAGAAGCGCAACCAGTCTGTCTAAGCCTATTGCAAGACCGGCATGCGGAGGAGTTCCGTATTGAAGGGCATTTACCATAAATCCGAATTTCTCTGATGCTTCTTCCTCCGTTAAACCTAAAGCTTTAAATATTTTCTTTTGTACCTCTGAAGAGTGGATTCTGACAGAACCTCCGCCCAGCTCTGTTCCGTTATAAACAATATCGTAAGCGATTGATTTCACATTGCCCAAATCTCCGCTATCAAGTTTATCCAAATCTTCAAGGTTCGGAGAAGTGAACGGATGGTGCATTGCCATGTATCTTCCTTCTTCATCAGACCATTCAAACATCGGAAAATCAACAACCCAGAGAAGATTGTGCTTGCTTTCATCTATCAGATTCAAAGATTTTCCGAAATGTAATCTCAATCTGCCCATAATATCATAAACAAGTTTCGGTTTATCTGCCACAAAGAAAATTATATCGCCTGCTTTTGCACCGGCTCTTTCCTGAATAGCTTTTGCCTGTTCTTCTGTTACAAATTTCAAAACAGGAGATTTTGCTGTTCCGTCTTCCAGATAAATTATATTTGCTAACGCTTTTGCGCCAAATGAAACAGCAAGTTTTGTAATATCATCAATATCTTTTCTTGAATAACTAGCACCGCCTTCAATTTTTATACCTCTTACAATTCCGCCATTGAGCAAAGTATTTTTAACAATATCAAAATTGGATTCAAGAATAATATCGCCTATATCAAAAAGTTCCAACCCGAATCTTGTATCAGGCTTGTCTGAACCGTATTTGTCCATTGCTTCCTGCCAAGTTATCTGCTTGAACGGGGGATGAATGTCAACTCCTGCAGCCTTAAATGCGTCTACCAACAAGCCTTCAACCATTTCTATTACATCAGGTTGTTGTACAAAAGACATCTCCATATCGATTTGGGTAAATTCAGGCTGTCTGTCTGCCCTTAAATCTTCATCACGGAAGCATTTTGCTATTTGGTAATATCTTTCGATTCCGCCGACCATTAATAACTGCTTAAAGATTTGCGGAGATTGGGGAAGTGCAAAGAATTTCCCCTCTTGAACACGAGAAGGAACTAGATAATCTCTTGCACCTTCGGGGGTTGTCTTAATCAAAATGGGTGTTTCTACTTCCAAAAATTCTTTGCTGTTTAAATAATTTCTTACAGCTTGAACAATGTTGTGTCTTACTTTCAAGTTGTTAAGCATTTTTTCGTTTCTGATATCAAGGTAACGATACTTGAGACGAACATCTTCCGAAACATTGTCATCGCCAAGTACGAAAGGTAAAACTTTTGACTCCGAAAGAATATTTACTTCATCGGGATACATTTCAACCTGTCCTGTAGGATATTTTTCGTTATAAGTTTCTTCAGGACGTTTCGAAACTCTGCCATGCACCTGAATAACGTATTCACTTTTGAGTTTTGAGAACACTTCGTGTACTTGAGGGTTAATTTGCGGATTAGCTACAAGCTGGAAAAATCCGCTTCTGTCACGAAGTTCTATAAATAAAATGCCGCCAAGGTCTCTAATCGTTGATACCCATCCGCAAAGTGTTAATTCTTCATCCAAATTATTGAGGTTTAATTCACCGCAATTAGTTGATTTCATACTCGTTTTCAATTTGTTCATCTCCCTATGTATTCGTGTTTCTAATGCTAGTCAATCTTAACAGAAACATGATAAAATGTAAAAGGGTAAAATATATCGAACAGTGTTCTGGAGGATGTTTGGTTTTTTATTTTGACAACTTTAACGGATATAGAGTTTTAAAGAGTGATTTTTTAGAAGGAGTAACTGCGTTTTTTACAACGAGAGGACAAGCTTCCACCCTAACTATCTCTCTTGGAGAGGGAATTAAAACCGCTACCCCGCAGCAAACTCACAGCGACCATATTGAATTTGTTGATGAGAGAATCGAATATCCGGATACGGACGGATTGATTTTGACAAAATCCAAACAGGCATGTTATTTGAGATTTGCCGATTGTACACCTCTGATTTTTTATAACCCGAAAATAAGAATCGGTGCTGTGTCCCATGCCGGCTGGCGTGGAACTGCCCAAAAAATCGGAGTTAAAACAGTGGAAAAAATGGGCGGGAATCCGAAAGACATAATTGCAGTCATAGGTCCTGCTATCGGCCTTTGCTGTTATGAAGTTTCTGATGATGTCAGGAGTACGTTATTGGAAACCGTAACAGACCATAAGGGTTTAACGGACGGGAAGAATGTCGATTTAAAAGGAATAAATGCCCGTCAACTGCAAGAAATCGGTGTGGAAAAAATTGATATCTGCCACTATTGTACAAGCTGCAATAACGATTTATTCTATTCATATCGTAGAGAAAACGGCACTCAGAATCGCCACTTTGCTTTTCTTATGCTTTCGTAGTTACTGCTTCTGCTTCTTTCTGTGTTTTTAAATCTTCTTCTATAGCTGCTTTTGCTTTGCGTTGCCTGTCAAGTTTGTTGGTAATATAAATATTCAAATTCGGAATACCAAGACCAAGTACAAGGCCTGAGAACAGATAACCTGACAACTGTGCAAGATTAAGAACTCGGATACGTTTCTTCGTTAATTTCTTTACTTCTTCCGGCAGTGTTTCAATACATTTCTTCATTTCGCTATATTTCATAGCTTTAGTCTTATTGCCGTCTTTCTTAACTGTTTCTATTCCGTTTTCAGCAAGAGTTTCAATCAATATTTCATCTCTGTTTTTGAGTTGAGATTTAAACACCCTTGACCAGAAACCTTTTTGTTTTACTTCTTCGGTTCTGTTCATAACGGTTTTATCAAGCTTTTTATCAAGAGCTTCAGCGGTCATCTTATTTACAAAGTCGCCAAGAACAAGCCAGCTCAAGAATCCCAGAGTATCCTTCATTGATGCTTCTCTGAGTTCATCTTTATCACGTGCCGCCAACAGTCTTGATATAATTGTCAAACCGTATACACCTTTCAATTGGCTGATTGTGGGCCAGAAACCTTTAAATTCCATTTTATCCATAAAGCCCTTGGGCCCTGTACCAAGAGTACCTAAAACCATAGCAAAGAAAGCCGCTGCACTTGCAGCCTTAAGAACTTTGAATCCTGTGCTGTCATCTTTACTTCTGCCTTCAACCCCTACAAATCCGTCCTGTCCGGTCTTTTTCTTTGTCAGGTACATATTTAAAGGCTGAATTGACATACCAATGCCGGCTGCAATCGCAAATCCTGCAATTGATTTAATACGTTTAAACTTAAATAATTTATTAAGATATTTATTAGCTTCAATGCCTTTGCCGGACTTAATTTGTGCCTCAAACTCAGATCTAACCTTTTCTTTGTTAAATGCTTCCGAAACTTTATAGATATCTTCAAGCAATGTTTTTAAGTTAGTTTCGCTTATTTTTTTCTTTGCATCGTTGCCTTCGTTCAAGGAAGATTCAAGAATATATTTGGTCTGAGCTCCTGTATCAGCCGTAATTTTGTTTACTACAACATCAAGAGAATTGTTAGTCTTGATGTTTGACCATTTTTTATAATCAAGGTCTTTGTCACTGATTGCATTATCAAGAATTTTAACAATTTCTTCGATTGTTTGGTCTGAGAGTTTGACAAAACCTTCTTTGTCGGCTTTTGCCGCAGTAGGATTAAATGCTTTTACATTTTTAAGTGTTTCACGCAAATAATCAGCCTGATGTTTATTATCTTTAATCTGTACAGATTTGTTTTCGGCAAGAATTTTGATTGTTTCCGGAGCAGCCATTATCTGGTTGGAATTAGTACCGTAGGTGCGGTCAATGCCCATAATAAAAGCTGCTAATACACCTGCACCTATACCATATATACCGACTAATGTATGGTTAGCAGTACCTGATGCTTCACGGCGACAGGTTTCAGCACCAGCAATAGGGCCTCGTCTTATCATATCACTGCCTGTTCTCGGAACAACCATAAATGCTACGTCAACAACATTTGCACCTACAGCCTGATTTGTGGCAAGGTATCTGAAAAAAGTATCTACTCCGCCCTTTGAGCTAGGGTTAATACTGCTCTGTTGATAATTTTCTGTTTGATTAATTGGTTGTAATTTCATTTTCTACCTTGTACTATCTTTATCTATAAAACGTGCAAATAATTTTTTTTGCGCATTTTGGTTTTGCTAAGCTGTTACAGCTTTTTGCTCTGTTTCATGTTTGTTTTTATCTGACGATACTGCATTCTGAGCTTGTATTAAATCTTCGGCATGCTTCTTCGCAGTGTTTTTGCGTAAAAAGATTGGAATAATCAACCCAAGTAATACTAATGATACACCTAAATTAGCTACCTGACAAGCAGAACGATATCCGGTTGCTTTTTTCAACTCTTTTTCGATAATTTTCTTTTGTTCTTCATTCGGTTTCAAACCTTTTAATTTCAGGTCTTCCTCAGTCTTACTAATAACTTCCTTAGAAGATTTTAAACTTACGTCCTTAAACCAGTGCCAAGCCTTCTTGCCAAATCCTGCATCTTTTTCAAGAGGCTTTGTATCATTTAGCAGCCTTGTGCCTGTCTTTTTCTGTATAATTGTTGCAGTTGCTTTAGCGGCATAATCTCCAAGGAAGTACAAACTCAAGAATGTTGCAATATCCCTGATTGTAGCTTCCGCAAGTTCATTCTTGTCTTCAGCTGCAGCCATTCTGGACATAAATGTTGCTGTAGAGATAATTCTTGCCTGATCCATTGTCGGGAAGATTCCCTTGAATTCAAGCATGCTTATATTAGGCATTTTCATCATCGAAAGCAATCCCACCGTAAGCATTGAACTAATGGATATAATTTTTTGTCTTAAAAGTCCTTCTTTCTTCTGTTTTTCGTTTATAGCATTAGAATCTTCTTTTCCGTAATCATTGTATATAGGCGCACCCTTTACACCGGATGTTTTTTCTGTAATCCATCTGTTGATAAACTGCATAGAGGCAGCAAGAGGAAGTATGACACCCAAACCAAGCAGGCTCTTTGTACGTACAAGCTTTTTGCTCTTGTTTGCAAATTCGGATATGTCAACATTACTGCCGGCTTTTTTATACTCTTTGAAGAATTGAACACTGTTTTTGAGTATATCTTCAACCGTATTTGCCTTAGCAGGATTACTTCCGCCGTTAATTTTGACATTTTCATATACTTTAGTTTTTGAAACCATTTCATCAGCCAATTCTCGAATACTCTTTTTAAGTTCTTTGTTTGACTGTTGTTTTTCTGTAAGTTCTTTTAACTTCTTAGAATATGTATCAAGTTCTTCTTGCGTTAGAATATCGCCATAAGAAACCAGTTTATTGCCTTCATAACCTTCAATATTTTTCAGTATAGTTTTGAGAGAATCAAGAACTTTATCATCCGAAGTAGAAGCCTTATATACACTTGAGAATTTTTCAAGCATATTGGAATCAGCCCAGCATGAAGCCATATTTGAACCGCTAGGCATAATTGCATTGTTTATAAGCTTTGCAATACCAAGGGTTATAACACTCGGTATCATACAGTTAACTATTAAACCTGATGACTCACGCCTGAATGCTTCAAATCCCGCAAACCAGTTGGTTAAAGATTCAACAAATGTTCTGGGAAGTATTGCGGAAAACATATCTATAACAGCAACATTTATCATAGGGCTTTGTTCACAGGCTTGCACACATTGCAAAAGCACAGGAACAAACCCGCCTTTGAAACTTGGTGCAGACGTAACCGTCTGATTGTTGTTTCGGGATGTATAAGGGCTATTTACATTGCTGTTTTCTACACTGATTCTGTTTATCATACACATTTCTTCTAATGCAACATATCGATTATAACAATATGTACATGCATTTTAAAGCGGTGCAGTTTCAAAATTGCCTAATATTTTCGAATTGTAAAGAAATTGTAAAGACGAATTTTTGATTGTTTTTTTAACTATACAAATTTTTAAACAAGATTTTTTTGATTAAATATGTTTGTTTTTTTCGCTTAAAGAAAGTATAATTGCAAACTGCACGTTTTTAGGGCATGCCGTAATGTAAATTTTTGTAACAATTTTCCAAAAATATTGGAATTGCGGAATTTTTAAAAACTGTTATAATAAATATGTAATGTTCATTACTTTTTTAAGAGGATTTTTGGATGAAAATACTTATTTCCAATGATGACGGAATACTTGCTAATGGTATTCGTGCGTTAATTGAAGCATTATCCCCATGTCATGATGTCTATGTTGTTGCTCCTGACAGAGAAAGAAGTGCTGCGGGGCATTCGCTTACACTGCATACACCGCTTCGGGTAGAGGAAGTAGACCCCAAATATGGTGCAAAACGATGCTGGATGACAACGGGTACACCGGGGGACTGTGTAAAATTAGCTATCAATGCTATTTTATCGGAGGATGAAAAACCGGATTTGGTTATTTCTGGTATTAATCACGGTCCAAATCTTGGTGCTGATATTCTATATTCGGGTACTGTAAGCTGTGCTATGGAAGGCGCTATGATGGGATATTCCAGCATTGCTACTTCGCTTGCCAGTATGAAAACGGATTATGAAGATTTTAAAGTAACGGCAGAAATTATTGCTTTATTAATTGATAAACTGGATAAATATAAAATTCCTCCTAAAACAATACTGAACATAAACGTACCGGGGCTTGATAAAGAAGATATTGCAGGTATTGCGGTAACCGAGCTTGGGAGCAGGATGTTTACCGACGAATACGAAAAACGTATTGATCCGAGAGGAAAAGTATATTACTGGATGGCAGGTGAATTGATTACCGAGCCGGATGATGCAAACACTGATATTTCCGCAGTGAGAAATAATCTTATTTCAGTAACTCCGATTACTTATGAAATGACCAGAATTAATCTTATGAAAGAACTTCATGATAATCTGTGCAATGAAGATTTTTGCAACTGGTTCAAATAAATAAGCATTTTGGACTAAACCATATTTATAACAAATAAAAACAGTATTTTACCTTTTATGGTAATTTACTGTTTTTGTTTGCGTTTAGTATAAGGTTATGAAACTAAACTCATTTTTTAAAATATTAAACAGAAAAATAAATAAATACGATAAAATTGCGCACAATCCTTTCACGGACATGAATCGTGTAATTGTTGTATGGGTTGAAGATTGTGAAATTAATCCGTCTGAAAAAGAACGGAAGGACTGACATTTTTATTAATATTTACAAAAAATAACGCAAATATTTTTTTTACGGGTTTTAACCATGTATCGGAGGGAAATTAAATGATTACTTTCAAGGCGGTAAAAGCAGATGATACATCGGTTATGAAAATTAACAGTAAGTATGGACATATAATTACAAGACAACCTGCTGTTCTTGCAGAAATGAGTCCTTTTTCACAAAGTGACAGTTGTTCAATGAAGAAAATTCCGTGTATTTGGGGAAATAAAGGTGTAGATGCACATTTGATAGCAGATTGTTTTGAATTTGCCGGAGATAACGGATATGGCGAAGTTGATTCAAGATATTTTGTGCTTACCGAACAAACCGAAAACTTGGGTCACATAAAACCTGTCAAAGTTCTTGGTATTACACAAACATCAAAAAGGGGGAAAAATAAAACCAATATTGATTATATGCAGGTTAACCCGTTTTTTGTATACAATAACCCATACAGTAAATTTTTAAATGTCGGTACAACAATGCTTGATTCAATCAAAAAGATTTTTGCAAAAGACGAAATAACTCTTTATTCGACAAAATCAGCACTGGAGTTCTTTAAAAAGAACGGTTTTGAAATTGTAAAAGATTTCGGAGTTGATGATATTTTAATGAAACTAAAAAAATAGGATAAATCGAGATTGCTTTTAGGGCAAAATATTATCAACAACTACATTACGGCACTATAAAACTTCCGGCAGTGAACTGTTGAGTGCGAATTTTTCCGAACTAAGTACACAAAGCTGTTCCGACAGGCATCCTCAAAAAGGGTTTTCTGTTGATGAAGCAAGCGATGTTTTTAATGATTCAAATAAAAAGTATTACAAAATGATTTATCTTAATCCTTTGAAGCACGTATAGCTTCTAATTCTTCTTTTCGCTCAAGTTTTTCATACAATTGAGAATTTATTTCACCTCCGACTAATATCAAAATTGAGGTGTAATAGAGCCACATCATCATTACCGCAAATCCGGCAATTGTGCCGTATACAAAGTTGTAGGTGTGCAGATTATTGACGTAAATCGAAAACCCCCATGAACCTATTAACCATGATATGCAGAAGAATATTGAACCCGGTAATGCACTATGTCTGCGGAGTTTTTCATGACCCGTTAAATCAGGAAGTATGTAATAGCTCAAATATGCCATAATAAACAAAGTTAGGAACGCAATCGGCCAACGTGTAAACAGCATAATATTCGCCAAATGCTCGGTCATTCCTATATATGTTACGAGGAATTTGATTATTACTTTACCGAAGATAATTAATGTTATGCTTAAAAATAAAACGAGCGTGTTTACAAAAACCATTACAAGTGCAAGAAGCCTTGAATACAAAAAGTTTCGGGTTTCTTTAACCTTGTATGCTCTGTTTAACCCTTTTGCAACAATAGCGAGCGTGTTTGTCGAAAGAAAAAGTGTTATACAAAATCCCAAAACGGCTACAAGTCCGCCTTTTGAAAAGAAAAACACTTCGTTTAGAACTATTTTTATGACATTTAAGGCATCTGCAGGCATGACATTCTGCATAAATATAAAAATCGGATTCATAAAATAGTGCTTGCCAATATACCCGAAAATTGCCGTTAGGAATAAAATCAGAGGGCAGATTCCTATTGTCAGCATAAAGCCCATTTCGGATGCCATACCGAAAAAGTCATTATCCACAACAGATTTTATAATTCCTTTAATAAATTTTATATGATTTTTTATATTTGTTTTTATACTCAAAATTTAATCTCTTTCAAAACTTTTTTAACAGCATCTTCCATGCCTGCTTTTATTGTACAGCCTGATGCAAATGTGTGTCCGCCTCCTCCAAAAATTTCGGCAATTTTTGCTACATCAATATGTTTGCTTCGCATAGAAACTTTTGTCAATTTATTTTCAACTTCTTTCAGAACAAAAGCAATTTCTGTGGTATTAATAGCCCGCAAAGTTTCCGCAATTCCGTCTGTTGCATCATCTTTTGCAGAAAATTTTTCCAAATCTTTTTTGTAGACTGTCGTGTAAACAATTTTATTGTCCTCGGAAAATACGGCTTTATTTACACAATAATTTTGAAACATGACAAGATTTTTTGTTTTTGTTTCATAGCAATTTTTATATATTTCGCTGGGATTAACACCTATATCAACAAGCTCCGATACGGCACGAAAAGCCGAAGACGTAGTATTATCAAATCTAAAGCTGCCGGTATCAGTCATTATTGCTGTATAAAGACAAATAGCAGTATCTTTGCTTATTTTCCAGCCGTTTTCTTTAAAGAAATTAAACAAAACTTCTCCACATGAACTTGCTTCCGAGTCAACAATATTAAATTGTGCATAATTGGGGTTCGTTTTGTGATGATCAAAATTCACTGTAAATTTTGCTTTATCAAAAAATGTTTTTGAATCTCTAGCTCTGTCTATTGCTGCTATATCAAGAGCTATAACCAAATCATAGACCAAAGAATTATCTATGTATCTTTGAGCCGAATTTATATTCGGCAAAAACTTGTAGTTAAACGGAATATTGGAAACAATCGACATATCGGGTTTTATTTTAAATCTGTCATAAACAGCCGAATACATAGCACACATTGAACCAAGAGTGTCTCCGTCAGGATTAACATGGCTTAATAACAGTATCTTTTTTGATTGTTTTATGATATTATCTAAATTACATTCCATTACAACAATTGTATCATAAACAAAGGTAATTATGGGCAAGGTTCTTTATACGGATTTTGAGGGGATTGAAGATATCATTGGTTCAATGATGTCTAATCCGCAGTTGAAAAAAGCTATAACCAGAACAAATATGTACAAATTTTGGGACAATATTTTACCCGAAAAGCATAAGAATAAATCAAAACCATATAGTATGCTTCCCGGAGGGGTAATGGTTGTAGCTTGTCAGAATCCTGTTGTCGCACAAGAGTTGTCATTAAGCAAGGTAATTTTGCTTAAAAGATTTGAACCGTATATGAAAAGTCTTAGGATAAGACTTACCGACATCAAATTTGACCCCAAAAAGTGGAGTATAATTGACAATGAAAATGTTCAATAATTAAATGTATTTGTTATATAATAATTTATGTGGATAAGTTCGTTAAATCTTTATTAATAAAATACAGAAAAATGAAACTGCTGGATAAATATATTTTAAAGCAGGTTATTTCTATGTTTATAATGGGAGTTCTGGTATTTACTTCTATTATATTTGCATCAGACACTTTTATAACACTTTTTAAACAAATAGCTAAATACGGGATTTCATTCAGATTAGCATTTATAATAATTATTCTTCATTTGCCGTCCGTATTTGTAATGACAATACCTATGGGAGTACTTCTCTCTACGGTTATGACACTCAACGGATTAAGCCTGAGTTCGGAAATAACCGTAATGCGTTCGTGCGGAATAGGAATCAACCGCATAGCAAAACCTATATTTTTCTTTGCTATAGTAATGGCTTTTGTAAGCTTTTTGGTAAACGAAACTCTCGTTCCTATTATGACAAAACAATCGACAGATTTAGCACTATACGCGTTTACCCAAAAAAATATTCCTGAGGGCAAACAAAACTTTACTTTCAAAGAGGTTAAAAGCGACGGCGTTTTAAAAAGACTTTTCTATGTCAGCAAGTGTGAAGATAAAGTTTTGTATAATATAACGGTTCTTGATGCATCAAAAGAAGATTCCATTCAAATTCTTCAATCAAAAGAAGGTAAGACAACAAAAGACGGCTGGAGATTTCAAAAGGGTGTAATATACACGATAACCGACAGCGGAAAAACCCTTGTCACTACGCTTTTCAATGACAAGGTTGTTTATTTCGGAATAGATTTATCCAAAGAAATGGATAAAAATGTTGCTAATGAACACAATTTCTTACAGCTTTTAAAATATATAGCCTTAGAAAACCGTCCTGATTTAAAAATAGATTTGTATGATAAAATCGCACTTCCGATTACAACAATAGTTTTTGTACTAATAGGTGTTCCGCTTGCAATTACCCCTCCCAGAGTTCGTTATAACAGAGGATTTTTATTCAGTATTTTAATTATTTTTGCATACTACTTGATACGTGCGCTTTCGCTTTCAATGGGCGAAATAGGGTCGCTTTTTCCTGCGCTTGCTGCATTTATGCCTAACATAATATTGACTCTTGCAGGAATTTGGCTGTATTACAGAAAAGTTTATACTATATGCTAATATTCATCGTGGTTTCGGCATGAGTTTGCTGAAAAACGCAAGTTTTTCCACATCCTCGAATTGTAACGAATTGTAAATATTTGTCTTAAAACATTAAAGTTTTGTGAACAAATGCCGTAATACATGTCAAGGAAAAAGAAAAAGGAGACCTAAATTATGGGTATGTCAGCATCACAAGCAAGGTTAATTACTTTAACATCACGCATGAGTGACATAGAGTATCAAGGACAGCAGATTAACCAGCAGAGAACAACACTTGCACAGCAGGCAAATACGTTGTACAACAGTTTGCTAACTTTGGATGTTCCGACACCACCATCTACACAAGACTATACAACTGTAAAATATACTGGCACAGAAGGTGCTTCTACATTTACATTGGGTCAGATTACACCTTCAGGTACAACATATTCAGTAGATCTTAATTATACAAAAGTAGGTCATTATATGGCAGAAACGGGTACTGTTTCCGCAAGAAGAGCAACAGGGGAAATTAAATTAGAAACATTGGGTGTAAGCGATATCAGAACAGCTCAGTCTTCATATTCAATTTCAGGTATTTCTCAGGGGATTTCCCCTAACCCCCCTATTCAAACCGGTGACACTATTATGAAATATGTAGATCTTGCCGAAAATATCACGGCAGGAGGAACTTATTATGTAAAAAGCGGAACTAAATTGATTGAAGTAACCGAAGCAGATTTGGGTGCAAATTCAAAATATTCCGGAAAAGAAGTATTTACAAAAATAGTTTATAACGCTAGTTTACCAAACTACAATCCTACAACAGATCCTAATCACGATGAAGCATATAATCTCGGTTCTTCGCCTGCACTTCAGACAGGCGGCGGTTATACAGAAAGTGAATTGAACGGATACTATGTAGTTGAAAACGGTTCGCAAAACGCATACCACGCAAGCGAACATTTGGAAAAATTTACACAATTAGATGACGGAACCTATGTTTTAGCAAATACGCCAACAGCTACTCTTGCAGTAGCAAGTATGAGTAATCAGGCAGGTACATACAACAACGTAGACAGTGATAACTGGGTTGGGCTGGTAGCTGAATCTCCCTGCTATACGCTTAATACGGCTGTTCAAAACGGTTATGTAACGGATGACCAAATATCTGCATATTTAGAATCTATAAGAGATGCTTTTCCTGATTATGCTGATGCAACAAACGATAAAATTATGCAGGATTTCAGCGTATACTTTACAACTGACCCCGATACAAGAAAGAGTATTATAAACTTTGTTATGACACAGGATGTTGCAACAGCATTTTCTGATGTAAATAATACTCACTATATTACTTCATATAATTATCAGGCAAACGGTAAGTATACAGAAGTTGAAAACAAGAAAGACTGCTTGTTAACCTTTGATTCTTCAGGCAGAATCACTGAGATAAAAATTCCGGTTAAAGATAACAACGGCAACATTACAAGCTATAAAACATTTAAGCTTGAAGCAAAAGAAGAAACAGACAGCAATGCATATCAAGATGCATACGCTCGTTATGAATACGATAAATATCAATATGATGTAAAACAAGAAGAAATTAACGCAAAGACAAGAATTATCCAACAGGAAGATAAAAATCTTGAATTGAAATTAACAAGACTTGATAACGAAAGAAATGCGGTAAATACAGAAATTGACGCTGTTAAGAAAGTAGTTCAGGATAATATCGAAAAATCTTATAAAACATTCTCGGGCTAAAACTTTGTGAGAAAGAAGTATACAGCAATTGGTGTTTTTGAAAATCAGTTGGGGGTAAATGAACTTTACCCAGAATGACAAAGGAAGGCACAGAGTGACGAAAAAATCGCTCGCAATGACGGCCTTTTCCATTCCTCCATACCTCTCCATTCATATTTTTCCCCCTCTCAGTGACTATCTAGCCACAAAATATCTTCTGTGTTAAAATAAACGTAAAGAGGGAGAATTATGAATAAAAATCAATCAATAGGAATGTATATTATACTTGGAATTTTGGTAATTGCATTTATTTCAATGCTTTTTTCAGGCCCGACTTCCAGCACGGAAGAACTTTCATATACCGCTTTTGTGCAGAAAGTTGAAAATAAAGAGATAAAAAATGTTGATATGGGGAAAGATATTCTTATTGCACATCCTGTAAATCAACCCGAATCCAAACCTGTTCAGAACCCATGGTATGGCGAAGTTAAAGCCCCTACTGTTCAATACAGAGTCGTTTTTCCGGAAAATTCTGATATACTTCAAAAACTTGAAGAAAACAATGTTGATATTAATATAACAAAAGCCTCTGAATCCGGTTCAATGTTTGGTATGAGTTCTTCCTTAATTACCATCCTTATTGTACTCGGATTTTTGTTTATTATAATTCGTACAATTCAGGCGGGCGGAGCTCAAGCAATGTCTTTCGGAAAAAGCAAAGCCAAAATGCTTATGGATAACAAGGTTAAAACAACATTCAATGATGTTGCGGGAATCGATGAAGAACGAAAAGAGCTTGAAGAAATTGTCGATTTCCTAAAACATTCCGATAAATACGTTAAACTGGGTGCAAAAATACCGAAAGGTGTCCTTCTTGTAGGTGCTCCAGGGACAGGTAAAACATTGATGGCAAAGGCTGTTGCAGGAGAAGCAGGCGTTCCGTTTTTCTCAATAAGCGGTTCAGATTTCGTTGAAATGTTTGTCGGAGTCGGTGCTTCTCGTGTAAGAGATTTGTTCGAACAAGCTAAAAAACATCAGCCATGTATCGTATTTATTGATGAAATTGATGCCGTAGGCCGTCAGCGTGGTGCAGGTTTAGGCGGAGGTCATGATGAAAGAGAACAAACTCTTAATCAACTGCTTGTTGAAATGGACGGATTTGATGAAAACACGAATATCATTATTCTTGCTGCAACAAACAGACCAGATATTCTGGATAATGCGCTCCTTCGTCCAGGAAGGTTTGACAGGCAGATTGTTATAAACAAACCTGACGTTTTGGGTAGAGAACAAATTTTAAATGTACATGCAAAAAATAAACCGCTTGCAAAAGAAGTCGATTTAAAAATCCTTGCTAAACGTACACCCGGATTTACCGGTGCGGATTTGTCAAATCTTCTTAATGAAGCCGCATTACTTGCCGCACGTCATGATAAAGCTGAGATTGACATGCCTGATTTGGAAGAAGCTATCGATAAAGTTATGGCAGGCCCTGAAAAGAAAAGCAGAATTATATCAGACGAAGAAAAGGAAAATACAGCATATCACGAAGTCGGGCATGCGCTCCTTGCAAAGCTACTTAAAAATTGCGATTCGCTGCACAAAGTTTCCATCATTCCGAGGGGTATGGCATTGGGCATCACATTAACTTTGCCTGAAAAAGACCATCTGACAATGAGAAAAAGCCAGCTTTTGGATAGAATTACAATGATTTTGGGCGGTCGTGTTGCCGAAGAACTTATATACGGTAAAGATAATGTAACAACAGGTGCATCGAATGATTTGGAAAAAGTTTCCAATCTTGCAAGAAGCATGGTTACAACATACGGAATGAGTGAAAAAATGGGGAATCTTGCATACGGCAAAGAGCAGGAACACGTATTTATGGGCAGAAATTTTGGCAACACAAGAGATTTTTCGGAAGAAATTGCCGCTGATATCGACAGAGAAGTTAAAATAATAGTTGACAGACAGTATGAAGCTGCCAAGAATTTGTTGAACGAAAATCGTGATATGCTGGAATTTATTGCAAAAACACTTTTAGAAAAAGAAACACTTGATGAAAAGGAATTTGAAGACTTGATGAATACGGTGCGTTTACAAAGAGAAAATAGGCAAGAGTAAAAGAAATACAAGATATATTGAATGAGGGATTAAAAATGGACAGAGATGAATTGATTTTTGAAGAATATAAACTTTATGCCGAGCAAAAAGATAATTTTATTGACAGAAATTTTAGCACCAATCGATTTTATATGATTGCTTTTGTCGTAATAATTTTTGCAATGATATTTACCGGAAATATCACATTTATGAACGTGATAACAGCTACTCTTTTATTTTCGGCAATGGGAATAGCGGTTTGTGCTTTCTGGTGGATGAATGTTGATTCATACAACACTTTAATAAAAATCAAATATTCGAATGTCCTTGAACGAATTGAAGAAAAATTACCGGTAAAATTGTTTACGGAAGAATATAAAGGTATTGAAGAATTTAAAAACAAAAAAATATTTATGTTTTCGGATATACAAAAAATCATTGCAGTCTTTGGTGCATTGTTCTTTTTTGCAGTATTTGTAAGTGAAATAACCCCTGTTATTGCTGTAGTTATTAACAAACTCAGTGTACTTATCGGAACGGTTAAGAGTGGAATATAAGGACTTTGGAGAAAAGATGAAAGACAAAAGTTACGAAATAGCTATAAACTGGCATTATATTGTGGTTTCTGTATTTTTTGTAGCTATAATAACACTTCTTGTTATGTATATACCGAATATGCGGGAAATTGACTATTCTATGATGAAATGTGTTCAATCCGTTGCAAATCCGTTCCCGCAGATTATCATACTGCTTATCAGCGAATTAGGCAGATATCATTTTATTTGGCCTATGGCTGTAGTCTCGGGAATCCTTATTTCACAAAGATATTATTTACAAACGGCAATGCTAATAATTTTTACCCAATTTGCGTATTTCTTAACCGATTGGCTGAAAGGTCTTATGTGCAGAGAAAGACCCTGTGGAGATGCGCTGGCAGGATTCAGTTTTCCATCAGGACATTCGCTTATTAATATGTGTTTCTTCGGAATTTTAATATACCTTGTTCATAGACATTTGAGCGGATTTTTAAAACATTTTCTCATAACAATACTTGTTTTGTTCATTATTCTTGTCGGAATTTCACGCATGTATTTGGGGGTTCATTTTCCGACCGATGTTTTAGCCGGAATGTTCATTGGATTTATTCTGGTAAATCTCTATATTATTCTTGACAAAACTATTGGAAGTTAGTATCTTAACGGGACATTTTGTCGGAATGGGTAAATCAACTTAGTCAGTATACTAATTTCAGTGAATTATAGCACAAGTTCTTTATTTGAACCTACAGTATCCGTTAATTTTTAAGACTTAATTTTCCTTATACTTAACGTATGCTTTTTCATTCCGGTAATTTTCAATATAGCTCAGGGCATCTTCCGGAGAATAAGCTACATAATATATTTTTCTCAGCTCTTTGTCAGCAAACCCTTGATTGATAATGCTTTCAAAAAATTTTACAAGCGGATCATACAAACTGTTTGTATTTAAAATGACAATCGGTTTATTACTGTAACCAAGCTGTTTTTGTGCAATCATTTCAGAGATTTCTTCCAGTGTTCCAAACCCTCCAGCAATTGCTATAACCGCATCCGAAAGTTCATCAAGTTTAGCTTTTCTCTCTCTCATACCCTTGGTTATATAAAATTCATCACAATCATCCGGGTTTGCAAGTCCTACTTTCGCAAGTTTTTCGGGCATAATTCCGTATACTTTTCCACCTGCCTGCTTTACTGCTCCTGCACATGCGTACATCAATCCTCTCCTGCTTCCTCCGTAGACTATTCCGTAACCTTTTTGAGCTATCAACATTCCCAATTGCTGTGCATCTTTATAATAAACTTCCGCCAAATCATTTGAGGCAGATGCAAACACGCATATATTCTTAATATTAGTCAAAGTTTCCTCCCATTAAATAATACCCTGAACAGCACAATCCTGAACCGTTCTTTGAACAATCCTGTTTTTGTTCGCTTATACTTTTTTCTTTACAAAACGGTTCAAATCTGTTCGCATAAATCTTCATTCCAAAAACATCTTTTCCCCAGATATTCGGGGCAGATTTGCCGTTTACATCGTACATAAGCAATCCGTAAACGTCATCTTGCGGTTCATCAAATAATTTTACGGCAAGTGTTGCGTTTGAGTATGTATTTTTGTAATCCTTAAATCTGTAATAATCATTCGGAAAACTTCCGTTCATAAAGTTTATGCGGTATGTTTTGGTATCATTTTTAATATCATTTTCCATAACGTTCATAAAAAGTTCTTTAAATTCAGTTTTATCCTGATTTTTATTCGTGTTAATGGAATAAAAAATGTTTACAAAATCTCCCTGCACTCCTCTCCAGCGTGAGATATTTTTTGCAATTCTTGTATCATCAAGTGAGAGCGGTGCAACAAGAAACGCAACTATTAAAAATATTACCAGAAGAATAGAAACTTCTATTATCGTAAAACCGCTTTTATTTGCATTATTCACTTTATATTACCCTTCTGCCATATCAAGATGTTTTTTTGTGTCAACCAATTTATCATAAATCCACTCCGGAACAAAATGTTTGCCTAAGATAATTTGTCCGTTCATAATGTTCGGAGTATGAAAATCAGAACCGCCGGTAACAATAAGCCCAAGCTTTTCAGCCATTGAAGAAAAATACTCGACAATCGCAGGCGAATGTTTTCTGTGATAAGCCTCGATTCCCAAAAGCCCGCAGGCCATAAGCTTTTTAATCAATGTTTCAGCTATATCAATATCGTAAGGATGTGCAATAACTGGGATTCCGCCTGAATCATAAATTACTTCAACCGCATCAAAAGGAGATACAGTTTTTCTTTCCACATATACTGGAGAATCCGGATGAATATATTTTTTATACGCATCCATTACATTGGTTGTTCCGCCTGCATTTGTAATAGCTTTTGCAATATGCGGACGTCCGATTGAGCCGCCTTCCGCAACCATATTTTTTACATCTTCAAATTTTATTTTTATACCTTCTTTTTTGCTCAAAAGTGCAAGTATTTCTTTTGTCTGCTTAATACGAGCCTGCTGCTGGGTTTTCAAAAGATTCTTAAAATCGCTGTTTTCGACATTCGGAAAATATCCCAGAATATGGACTTCGTAATCTTTATACAAAGTATTAACTTCAAGCCCCTGAATGAGTTTCAAGTTTAATCCGTTTTCTTCAATATGTTTTTGAGCAACATTATAGGACAAAACATTGTCATGGTCAGTCAAAGCTATGACGTCCAAGCCTGCTTCAACAGCAACATCAACAATTTTTTCGGGTGCAAACACTCCGTCTGAGTAATAAGTGTGGATATGATAATCGCCTTTCATTCCGCACCTCCTTTATCAACCGTCATTATCAAGGTTGACCTCCTT
>CALYTW010000003.1 GCA_945487905.1 uncultured cyanobacterium | reverse complement strand
TGAGTTGTTTCAATCTGGTATAACTATAATTTAATAGGAGAAAGAAGAAAATGACACGTACAAATTCAAGTAAGGGTGTATATTTAACCCCCCAAGTGCAGTACAAATTAAAAACGATTGCCTGCACATATCATGTTACACTAAAAAGTCTTGTACCTGCGTTATTGTGGTACATTGCCGAAAACAACAAAAGGTATTCAGATGTATCAGCCCCGCCCGGACCGCTTAAATTAAAGCACGTTGATATAAGTGATGACATTTTTGACAGATTGAAAATACAGGCATGCCAACATCACCTGCCATTCAGTCATTACATCAATATAGCACTACTAGATACATTTGACGAACCTTATTCAGATGATACCGAAGAAAGATTCGTTAAGTATTTCTACGAGGAAATCATTAGGCGGTATCAGGACAGCCTGACAAAGGCTAGACAGTGCGGATGATTGACTTAAACAAAATGAACCGTACAACAAAAGGAAAGCGTTCCTTGCCTCCCCCCAGTGTCGGGGGAGGGGTTGTATTAAATAAATTAGTATTATAAAGGCACTGCTTATAAGTAAGTTAAAAAATCCTATTTTTGCTTATGCCTAGTGCATTATAGAAAATAGTTACATGCACTATTTTTAATTTTGACTGCATTGTTTATATAATACCCCCATATATTACTACACTATTTCTTACAAATATTACATCTTTTTCAACATTTGCATGGTATAATATTAGTATGTTCAAATCAGAAATCCTACTACAACTAAAACAGTTGAATATTAAAACAATAACCGATACATTAAAAGAGGCGGAATCAATACATCCTTTGAAGTCGTTACCATTAAAGGTTGAATTACCTTATTGCCTATGTAAAATCAATAGCGACGCAGCTTTTGACATGTGGTATTCTAAAGTGCCGAATATTGGCTACATTGCCGTAAACGGCATTAAATACATTATATTATTTGCAGGTACAAAGAACCAAAAATTGCGTGATTTCATTATCTTAAACAAAGATGTACCCAACCCCAATGGTGAATATGAATTGACAAGTATAATTGACCTGAAATATTCCGATAACATTAACATCTTCCACCGCCAAAAGCCTAAAAAGAAACAGGAAGAAAAACCAAAAGAAACAACAACCCCGGCAATTGAACCGCTTTGCGGTCTGTTTGCCGATACTGTTGATAGTAAACCAAACAACTTGTTTTATTTTGAATATGCTATGAAACATCCAAGTTTCTATTTATACGCAAAGGCACTCAATAATGATATGAGATTTAAAGATTTTAAGCACTTCAAGTTATATTGTACATTGCTATTCATAGCGGAAAAATCCTCTATCACCAAACACAAGCGGAATGAGTGCTACATATCCTCTAAGGATATACTTGCAGTCCTCCCGGACTACTTCCGTAACCAAAATAACAATTCTAATGCCGTTAAAAACTTTCTTGACCTTGCCTGTTCCACAGGCATGCTAAACGAATATAACATTGAGAATGAATATTATAAACTAACATATTCAGATACATTCATGGGCAATTTATCAAGACCACCATACACAAAAGTACCTTTAGAATTGGTAAATGATATAACCCCCCATAACCATAAATTCATTCTTTACTTTATAGTACGCAATTTTAATAACAATCCTAAGAAACCTTATTTTATCAACATTAAAACAAAAGAGTTACTTAAACTATCGGAAATTAAAATAAGAACCTTATCAGACGCAGCAGACAGGCTAAAAACTTATTTTTCTATACTAGAGAAATATCAAGCAGTTCGCCCATTTGCTAACCCGGATAATGATAATACTGTAACAGTTGAGGACATCCGAAATAATAACCTATTGTCATTCAGATTATATAAATTCCAACAACCAAAACAAACGGATTATTTTAACCTTGATGATGAAGAGCCCGGAGAAGAATCATCAAATACATCATCTGATGATGAACTTGATGAACCTACTCCACCGAACCCCAAAGCAAAGAAGTTTATACCGAGCGAGGCATTTTTAAAAGCAAACGCAGAGATAGACGCACGCTAAAAAGACAGGTTAAATATACCTAGAATTTATTTTAACCGCCTTAACGGTCATCCTAGCGTGTGTAAAATTAGATTTTAAATAAAGAAAGAGGGAAATATCATGAAAGAAGAAGAAAAGAATCTTGTTGAAAAAATAGCACTTCAAGTGCTAAAGGATTATGAAGAAAAGCACAAAGACGGTGTAATAAAGGTTAGCAGAGTTGCTACACCTCCCACACCAACTGAAAAGGCAGAAAAATTACATAGTAAAGTTCGTGCAGCATATATGAAGAAATTGTTGCCCGGACTAGATAAAAAATAGCCTCAATTACAGTATAGGAGAATGTTAAACTCCCCTCTTTTCATATCCCTTATTTTACCCACATTGTCTGATATACGGACATAGTGGGTAATGCAGGCATGCGAACCCCTACCACAACAAACGTTCCCTTATACATTGACCGCCAAAACCCTTATAAATAAAGACATTTGCACCGATAGAAGCATTTTACCTTTAAAGCGATTTTTCATGGTTATATGCCTACCAACTTTTTTATGAGTGCTACGGAGTTTACAGACTGCGGCACACGACCTAACTAATATTGAAAACTAGCATAATAAGTCCGAGAATTGACAATAATAAAGTACCACCTAGCACCACAACCCAAAAGAGTATAACTGCACCGCACACAATATCCACGATTAACGGCACTTGATGAACGCATTGAACCTGTTGCCCCTGCTGAACCCTGCCCCGATTTGCCCTCGCATTGTCCATTATGCGAAAAATCATTTGATTGAGAAATTGACCTCTGATTAAGTCCTGCACCTGTTTGTCATTCATTTTACAACACCTTTATACAGTTCCATGTAATTGTAGAAAGTGCCTCTTGATAATGGTTTCTTGTTCATTCTGACTAACTTACCATTCACAGAGTCAAGTAAAGCGGTTTTTGTTTCTGAACCCGTTGCGGATTTCATCACGTCAATAAACTCTTTAGGTAGGTCTTTAATAGTTAATTCTTTCCTGCCAAACTTAACACCTTTATTTTTGGCAACCTCACGACCATTATTGCACCTATCGGCTTTCTCGTTGAGTTCCTGCTCCGTTAAATAATTAAGAACCGCAAAGACAATATCAGTCAGCATTAAATTAACTGCCCCATTATCCTTTTTCCGTGTATCTAATAAAGGGAATGATGTAACTACAATATCAACCCCCGCACTCGTTAATGTGTTCCATGTATCTTTGGTTAATTGGTAACTCCTGCTCATTCTACTTAACTCGATTAGGCAAAGACAGCAATGTATGCCCTTTGCCTCTCGGTCAAGTAATAATTGCACAAGTTCCTTAAACTTCGGACGGTCTTGATTTTTCCCGGTCCGTTTTTCACTATATATATTTGCAGGGTTAATCTTAATATTCTCTTTTTGGCAAAAGTCTAAAAGTTGCTTGTACTGTCTATTATAACTCTGTTGGACGGTACTGCAGCGGATATAACAATAGTATTCTGCTTTGTATTCTTCCATTACTTAATCCTCCTGCAATAGCAGTAGGGCAAATGCCCTATGCTATGCTAAATCTCTTTGAATAAACTGACTTAATAAACTTATCTAAAACATTCATTGACTTTAGGTATTCCTTTACATCTCGAGTCATGATTCTGTCTGCTACTTGTGAAGTCCAACGAATCACACAATTTCCCAAGTCCAAAGTTTCAATTTCTCTAGCGTCCATTTCGTCTTTGATAGCACTTTCACGTTCAACTATCAATGCCTTAATGGTATCTGCTTGTGCATAAAGTTCTTGAAGTTCTGCTACTGCGGTTCTGATTTCATTGTTTCTCATTGTTATCTCCTTTTGTTTTGTACCTTATACTATTAGTATAACCGATAACATGTTATTTGTCAAGAAAATCATCTTACATTTATTGACATTTGTTACATTCCGCAGCATTTTCTTCTCTTTCAATAATAGCAAGGGTTTTCGGTTATTGTTAGACATTTGCCAACAACCTTAAATCTGACTAAATTTAGTGTATAAAGAATTTATAAATTTATTGACACTCTTTATTATAGCAAAGTTACCTTTATTAAGCCCTTTTTCTCTCGTTTCTGGGCGTACTCAACAATGTTTCTGGTGTTTCCTATGTGATGACAGTATGTTATTAAATAATTGGAGTTCTGCACCATATACCTGTTAGCCTGTGGAATGGCAAGCCTTAACGGTACTTTCTCCAGACCGTCTGGGTAAAATGTTCCATTAAAGCCCTCTGGAGTGTCTATTTTCTGTGTCAATGCGTAAGGGGTAAGTAAATATAGTTCAATGTCATTATGTTGCTTCTTAGCCTCTCTCAGCACCTCTCTAGCCATACTATCAAACGCACCGTAACGACCTACTGTAAATGTTGTTACTCCATATTCAGCAATATGCGTTTCAACCGCTTCCGCAAGCGGTTCTCTTATATTGCTAGGTGTGTGTCTATTACCCATTAAGAAACAAGTTTTACCGTCCATTCATACTGTCCTTATAACAGTCAAAGCATACTATAAGTAGTACCTGCTTGTCTATATGATTAGTTTTAATTTGTTACAAGATAAGTGAGAATAATAGTTATGAGTTATCAAGAAATGATTAATGGTGGCATAAAAAGACTGCGTGTAAGTAAGAAACTTACACAGGAACAATTTGCCGAGAAAATTAACATGAGTGTTCAAGGATATAGAAACCTTGAACATAACAAGTATCAAGCAACAGCAGAAACGGTTGATAAAGTATGTGATGTATTTAACATTTCCCCTGTTGAATTATTGTTACCAGAACCAGAGAAAGATATAGCTAAGATTATAGAATTGATAAACAATAAATTATGTACTTGTAATCTTGATAAATTAATACGCATTAACAATATGATAGACTTAATGTAATACCCTCTGAAATCCTATTAATGTATGATTGCCGTTCTTTATAATAATGTTAAGATTTGTTAATATGGGTATAGCTATAACCAAAGGACGAATCATGACAGAAGAAAGAAAAGGATTTTATTTTGAATTATTAGAATTGTTAGAACAAGACCCTGAAAAGAGATTCTATGCTGATAACGGTAAAGACTTATTGAGAAATAAAGTCTATGAGTGTGCTATGAAAATGGATAAAGATTTGATTAAGTTACTTTTATCCAATGATAGAATGAAAGAAAAGTTCTTTACGGATATCGACGGAACATTAGTATTTGATAAAACTGCATTTGGTTGGGCTATAAATAACAAGGCATTTCTTCAAGATTCATATACAAGATTTAAGAATACTATCGGTTTAATAGATAGCAAGGAACAATTCATTTCTTCTAAAAATGACGTTGTACTATCGTTCCCTTATAAAGACTGTGTATTAGAAGGTGGTCAAACTAAGGAAGACCAGAAAAGAGGAGAAATATTCTATAATGAATTGCTTGCACCAGATGATGTTGATAGACTTCTTGCACCTAAAGTATTTACTAATATGAAAAGATATACTAAAGACGGAGAAGACAGTATAACTGAATTTGATGACAAAGATAATCTTTTAATTAAAGGAAATAACTTACTTGCATTATCATCAATATTAAAAAGATATGAGGGTAGAGTAAAGTGCATATACATAGACCCACCATACAATACTGGTAGTGATAGTTTTAACTACAATGATAACTTTAACCATTCAAGTTGGTTGGTATTCATGCGTAATAGAATTATACAAGCGTATAACCTTTTAAGCAAAGAAGGGGGCTTGTTCGTACAAATTGATTATCATGAATTAGGTTACTTGATACCTTTGTTAGATGAAATCTTTGGAAAGAATAATTTAGTACAGATAATCTCTGTTAAAACAGCTTCTCCTGCGGGTTTTAAGACGGTAAATCCCGGTCCAATAGATGTAACTGAATACATACTATTCTATGCTAAAGATAGAAATTGTTTTGACTTTAAGAAAATGTATGTACCAACAAGCTACGACTCTAATTATGACTTATATATTGAAAATCCAGATGATAATCCAGAGAATTGGAAATTAGAAAAGCTATATAATGTTATATACAAAATGAATGGTATTGAACTTGGAAGCACATGGCAACAAGCAGCGAAAAACGCACAAGCTAAATGGGGCGATTATTGGAAAATTATAAGGGATTCTCTAATTGCTGAATTTGCTTTACAGAATGCTAATAGAGTTGTAAGTATTAGAGACCCTCAAAAACCAACACAAGAATTAAAAGCCCTTATGGAACGTTCTAAGACAGAGAGAGATAAAGTGTTTGTTTACAATAAATCTGATGGTGAAGAACAAGGATATGTTATTAATGGGGGAGCATTATCATTCTATTCTAAGAAGGTCAAGAACATAGACGGAACACCAACTTCAACAGAATTACTAACTGATTTATGGCAAGACATAAGTTGGGACGGTATTGCAAAGGAAGGTGGAGTTCAATTAAAAAATGGTAAGAAGCCTGAAAAACTATTAAGAAGAATTATTGAATTGGCAACAAAAGAATCAGACATTGTTTTAGACTTTCATGTAGGAAGTGGAACAACCTGTGCTGTTGCACATAAATTAAATAGGCAGTATATAGGTATTGAGCAACTTAATTATAATGACAATGACAGCCTTGTAAGACTTATAAATGTGTTAAGTGGTGAACAAGGTGGTATTTCTAAATCTGTCAACTGGCATGGCGGTGGAAGTTTTGTTTATTGTGAATTAAAGGAACTTAACCACAAGTATATAGATGAAATACAAGTTGCAGATGATAATAAGTTAAATGACTTGTATAAAGAAATCACAGATTCTGAATTTATAAGCTATAAAGCAGATATAAACAAACTTAAAGAATCAGAACAAGACTTCAAAGAACTATCAACAGAAGACAAGCGTAGTTTCTTAATTCAAGTATTAGATAAAAACTTGTTATATGTTAATTACTGTGATATGGAAGATGAAGACCTTGCTGTAACTGAAGAAGAAAAAGCCTTTGCAAGAAGTTTCTATAGTGAGGGTGTATAGATATGGGAACATTCTTATTCGAGGATATAAAGGCACTTAGAGAGTTTGCACCAGAAGCATACAAGGAATTACCTAAGTATGTAACAAAGAACCTTACTCAGAAATATTCTATCAGACCATATCAAGAACTAGCTTTTAGAAACTTTATAACATACTTTGAAAGTGAAAAATGTCATAAACCTACACAAGTGCTATTTCACATGGCAACAGGTAGCGGTAAGACTCTTATAATGGCGGGTTTAATCTTATATCTGTACAAGAAGGGTTATAGGAATTTCTTATTCTTTGTTAATACAGATAACATTGTTCAAAAGACTAAGGATAACTTTATTAACCAGACTTCTAGTAAATACTTGTTTAATGATGAAATCAACATTGACGGTGAAATTATAAAGGTTCGCACAGTAGATAACTTTCAAGGTTGCAATCAAGAAGACATTAACATTTGTTTTACTACTATTCAAGGATTACACATGAGTCTTAATCAGTTCAAAGAGAATGGTTTGACTGATGATGACTTTGCAGAAAAGAAAATTGTATTGATAGCTGACGAAGCACACCACCTTAATATAGAGACTAAAAAAGGTTTATCTAAATCGGAGAAAGAAGACAAAAGTAACTGGGAAACAACAGTTAATAGAATATTTAATTCCGATAGAGATAATGTATTACTTGAATTTACGGCAACTTGTGATTTGAAAAATACATACATTAAAACCTCATACGAGAAAAAAATTATAATAGACTATCCTTTAAGAAAGTTTAGAGAAGACCGCTATTCAAAGGAAGTTAAGACTTTTCAATCTCATGTACCTTTAATTGACAGAGTATTACAAGCAATACTATTAAGTCAGTACAGATTGAAGCTGTTTCAAGATAATAAGAAAACCATTAAGCCTGTAATCTTATTTAAAAGTGATAAGATAGATTCAAGTAAAAGTTTCTATAAAGAACAATTCAGACCGCTTATTGAAAACCTATCAGAAGCAGATTTAACAAGGATTAGAACACAGAATAGTCATCCATTACTTGTTAAGATGTTTGAATACTTTGATAAACATTTAACAACAGAGGAACTGATTGCAGAAATCAGAGAAGACTTTTCAGATGAGAAATGTGTTTCAGTAAACAGTAAAGAAGAAAAGGGAAATTATCAATTACAGATTAACTCTTTAGAAGACAGAAACAATCTGATTCGCTGTATCTTTGCTGTTGACCAATTAAATGAGGGTTGGGATGTTCTTAACTTGTTTGATATAGTTAGACTTTATGAAACAAGAAGTGCAGAAAGACATGGCGGTCCGGGAAAACAAACTATTCAAGAAGCTCAGTTAATAGGTCGTGGTGCGAGATATTGTCCATTTACGACTACGGATAAAGCAGAAAGATTCTTGCGTAAGTTTGATGAAGATATAGAAAATGAATTAAGAGTTTGTGAAACTCTCTATTATCATTGTATGAATAATTCCACATATATCTCAGAACTTACAACAGCTATGAGAGGTATAGGATTAATGCCAGATAACATTAAAGAATGTTCTTATATCCTTAAAGAAGACTTCAAGAATGATAACCTATATAAACATGGTTTAATCTTTGAAAATGAAAGAGCTGTTAAATCAAGAAATACAATAACTGAACTTTTACCGTCTGTCAGAGATACAATATATAGTTACGACCTATCAGCAGGTGCTTCAAGCACAACTACCTTATTGGAAACTTCAGCAGATGACACAAGCACAGGAGAAAGAGGAATCTTGAAAGAATTTGTTATTTCTAATATTCCTTATCCTATCGTGCATAAGGCTTTAAGACAGTATAATATTTTTAAATTCAATATACTTAAACAATATTATCCTAATCTAACATCAATTAAACAATTCATAACGGATTCTAAGTATTTAGGGAATATCAAGCTGAGTATAAGAATTAGTGAATCTGATATTACTAATGAACAGTTATATTTAGCCTTGAAATATACTTTAGGTAAAATATCAAATAGAATCTCAGACATTGAAGAAACTTACGAAGGAACAAAGGAATTTAAGCCTAGAAAATTATGTGAAGTATTCAGAGATAAGACCGTAAGTTACACAGACCCTCATGGAGACGGTCAAGGTGTATCGCAATCAAATGGTGCAATATCAGAACACTTGAAGGTTAATCTTTCTAATGAGGATTGGTTTGTATTTACCGATAACTATGGAACAAGTGAAGAAAAAGAGTTTGTTGCATACTTCAAAGACCACGTACAAGACTTAAAGAACAAATATGATAAGGTTTATCTAATAAGGAATGAAAGACAGTTAAAATTATTCTCATTTAATGGTGGAGAACGCTTTGAACCAGACTATGTTCTTGTTATGACAAAACAAGAAGGTAACATTACAGACCAATACCAGATATTTATTGAACCTAAAGGTTCACACCTTATTGATAAAGACACATGGAAAGAAGAATTTTTATTACAAATTGAAGAATCCGGGAGACCAGTTAAAACACTTATAGATGATAACAATTATAAGATAGTAGGATTCCCATTCTTTAATGTTGCCGATAGACAAGCTCAATTTAACGAAGCTATGAGTAAGCTATAATAAATAAAATAATTACTGGAGTACACATGATAGTAGAAAAAGCATTACTTGAAGTCTTTAATGATGACATACCTAATAAGGTTATGGCAATGCTTGTTTCTGCAATGTACGGAGATGTCGTATGGAAAGTAAAAACAGAAGACCAACTTTCTGAAACGATTAAATTGTTTGAAAGCATGGGAAATGCCTTTGCTTACTACTACTATGATTATGAAGACAATGAAGATAAACAATCAGATGAAATATATGACGGTGAAGACATAGAAGAACTTGTCGCAGAAAATACAGTATCATCATTAGTGAATAGTAAAGAAAACAATAAAGAGATATATTGTGGTTCTAATAGTTGGACACTTTGTGCCAAGAAAGAAGATGACGGATATAAACTAACATTATCAATAGATGATACCGATAAATTAATACAAGCATTAACCAGTTATTATACACGCTATGAAGTTGATGACCTTGTTAATGATTATGAAAATATGTTGCTAAAGGAAGCTCACGAAAAAAATTTACTGGGTGTATTAACAGCAGATAAATACAACTTGTCGTATTTCCATGTTAATGACATTAAATACATTAAACCTATTTGTTACGGAATTATTAAAGAAACAATAATGCTTCACAAGGCTAATATCAAGCTGAATGAAGATAGTGAGGTTATTGATTTTAAATGTATTATTGATTGTTTCGACTTTGTTGAAGACACAAAGAAGCAGAAGCCACAAATTAAACAGAGTAAGAGTAAACGAAGAACACACTTTGCCCCAAGCGTACAAGACCTTTACGACTATATTAAACGATATGCACCTGCTAAGAACTATGAAATCTATAAAGAAGATTTAATAGGAGAAGACCGAAGAAATAAATTATACTGTGGAATGGGAGAACTCACAACAGCAGTAAACCGTCTTAATCAGCAATATAAAGAGATTAGCGGTTCTGATAAGCCACTTATGAAATACGATAAATTTCTAAATTGCTACATAATAACAAATATCTGGGAAGACTAAACTGTTATTTACCAGAATAACAGTTTTCTAAATTGTAATACGGCTACTATTCAATGATAGTAGCTGTTTTTTGCACCTAAATTTTCAGAATAACAATAACCGTTATTCTGGTTATCGTAGCCTGTCAAGCTGTGCGTAGCACGCAAAAGAAAAGGAGGCTACGCTATGAAAAAAAGAAATAACAACAATTCCGACATCACATTTAATGTTGATAACATAACCGTTATTGTGCATTCGCCCACTATAAAAACAACTGATGAGGAGAATAAAAAGCAGATAGCCAAGTATCTTTATAAATTAGTTGAAATGAATAACAAAGCTATGTAAATGAAACATACAGCTGCCAGAACCCCTTATTTGTGATACAATACAAGTAAGGGGTGTTCCTTATGGTAAAGAAGAAATCTGGCGGAATTATTGAAACTAACAGGTGTGTAATTTATATCAGGGTGTCCTCGCATGAACAAGAAAGAGGATATTCTCTTTCTGCACAAGAGAAACTGCTAAGGAAATATGCTAAAGATGAAGGATTTGAAATTGTTGAGTTCTTTAGAGAAGCTATGAGTGCCAAGAAATCTGGTCGTAAGCAGTTTAATTTAATGCTCAAGTATCTGAAATCACATAAAGATGTTAATAAGCTGTTAGTTGAAAAGACAGATAGAATAACAAGAAACTTCAAAGATGTTGTTGATTTAGATGAAATTGAAGGACTTGAGATACATTTTGTTAAAGAAGGTTCTATTATATCAGAAAAGTCAAAGAGCCAAGATAAGATGATATATGGCTTAAGAGTTGTTCTTTCTAAACAGTATATAGATAATCTTAAAGAAGAAGCAGAAAAGGGCATATTAGCAAAGATAGAAGACGGAGTATATCCTTCTATTGCCCCAGTTGGTTATTATAATACTATGGACAAATTGGGGAAACATATCATAGCTGTTGATGAGGATAAAAGAGCTGTTGTAAGAAAAGCATTTGAAATGTATGCAACTGGTAATTATTCGGCTAAAACAATTAACGATATGTTGTACCCACAGGGATTGACTAATAGAAATGGGAAGAAGTTAGCCAAATCTACCATTGAACGAATGTTTAAGAACATCTTTTACATTGGACAATTTGAGTTCAAAGGATTTATCTGTACTAATGCACAACATGAAGGGATTATTGACCTAAGCACATTTAATGCGATACAAGAGCGTTTAGGTGGTGTTGTAAGGACAAGAACTCATGATATTCAATTTCCTTATCAAGGATTGTTTAAATGTGGTATCTGTGGCGGTATGCTGACACCAGAATTGAAGAAAAAGAAAAGTGGTAAACAATACATATACTACCACTGTAATGACTTTTACAGAAAAGGTTGTAAGAAGTTGTCTTATATCTCTCAAACAAGCATAGATAAGGTATTGGCAGAATTTCTAAAGAGTTTCCATGTTTCAAGAGAGTTGATAGAAGAAATAAAGAGCTTTATTAAAGAAATCCATGATGATAAGAATGATTATCAGGGGAAAGCAGAAGCTAACATTAGCAGAAAAATTGAACAGCTTAACAAACGCATAAGACAAGCCTATGATGACAGATGTGATGGAACTATCGAAGAAGATTTCTGGAAGAAGATAAATCAAGAGTACCATACTGAAAAAGCTGAATTAATTGAACAGCTAAATAGAATAAATGAAGCTGATGTTAAATTCTATGATACATGCGAGAAATTACTGGCATTTGCTAAGGACTCATACAACATGTTCATGAACGGAACAGTTGAAGATAAGCGATTTATCACTCAAACTGTACTATCGAACGCAACATATTATGACGGAAAGCTAGATGTAGAGCTACATCCAGCATTTGACATTCTATTTAGATTATCTAAAGAACATGAACTTAAAAAATCCACTATCGAACCGTCTGAAAGTACTGATTTTACTAACAAAAAAACACTTCCTAAGAAGTGTTTTAATAATGGCGGGAACGACGAGGCTCGAACTCGCGACCTCTTGCGTGACAGGCAAGCGCTCTAACCAGCTGAGCTACGCTCCCGTATATCTGTCACTCGTTTAATATAATACGCTGAAAAAAAATTTGCAAGAGAATTTTTCTTCCAAATTTTCTCTTTAATACATATTGAGTTTTTTGAGCAGATTTGATATTATTAATCTTGCGAGGAGTGTAAAATTGTTAATACCTGCTATCAACGAATTTAGAGTATGTTTATCAAAATCATTCAATACTCAGGCAGACTCTGCAAAGGAACAACGGCTTTTTTGTGATGTTTTTGAAAGCTCTAATCTAGTATTTCTTGGTAATGCAACTTCTGCAGGCACACCTTTAAAGCGATTGCACAATGTTCCTGATCCGTTTTTCGGGGCTCTTTTGATTAACGGTTCGCAAATGAATAAAATCGAAAAAGAGCTTGAAACTTGTACCACGGTAAAAAAAGCCGTTAATTACTTAAAAAAGTATAAACCATATATGCAGAAAACCGAACTGGTAATGTTTGAAAGATTTGAAGAATCTGCTCCCTCTAGTCCTAGAATGCGGTTTCAGGATCTTTTGAAGAAATGGTATGACGATGCCTTAATAAAACTTAAATTAGAAGAATTCGCCGTAATGGACGAGATTGATAGAACTTCTCGATATCTAACTCCGGAGTCCGAATTAAATATTAGAGCAAAAACTACAAAATGCAGGACTTTGATATTGAATAATGACCCGATGAATACTTTTAAAAGAAAGACTCTTATAGAATCACTGGAACGAATTGCAATAAAGAACGGAGAGGAAGAAATTTTCGAAGATATTATTGATAAAGCGGATTATCTTCCATCTTCGGCAACAAGTGAAAATGCTTTTATAGTAAAATACGCAAATCGTTCGCATGAAGAAATATCAAAAAGGCTGATAAGAATGTCGGAACTTACTATTGATCATCTTCTTGCCAGAGCAAACGGCGGAGAAAATAATATGAAAAACTTTGTTCCTGCATCAGTTAAGGCAAACAGTTTAAAAGGATGTAAAAGTTTGGAAAAATTTATAAAAAGGTTTCCGCAGACCCCTGAATTCTTTCAAAAATTTATTGATTATATGATAAATCTGATTAATAACGGAGGATTTCCCGGACACCAAGCATATCCGTATGATATAAGAAGAACTGTTTTCAAAGAGTCGGGGGGTATGATTAATCTTGATTTGTCAGGATATCAATACTCAAAAAAGCAGGCTAGAAAACTTGAAAAGGAATATATGAATAAAAACAGAAAATCTGTTAAGGTTTAGGGTGGTGTGTGAGCAATATTTCAGTAGGCAAAAACGGAGAGCGTATTGCAAAATCGTACCTTGAGAAACAAGGTTATACTGTCGTTGAGATGAATAAAAGGTTTTTACGCTATTGCGAAATCGATATCATTGCACTTGACAAAGACACTCTCGTTTTTTGCGAAGTAAAAACTAGAACGACAAACATTTGTGGAACTCCTTTTGAGGCAATAACAAAGTCAAAATACGCTAATATTAGAAAAGGAGTCTTTCTATACAAACAAGAGCATCCTCAATATAAAAAATATCGTATAGATGCTCTTGCAATAACACTCAAACCGGAACTAAAGATTGAACATTTAAAAAATATCTAATCTTTATTTGACCATATATTAGTTACCATGCCGTCCTTGTTAAATTCATATCTTGTTCTGTAACCATCTTTGTCCGTTTCATTATATTCAGCCAGCCGTTCGTTAGGGTAATAGCTTGCTAATCTGCTTTCATCATTGCTTTCGATAATAACCGTTATTCCGTCTTTACCATAGAAAGTAGACTTAGTTGTATTTTCGGAAATCTTTTCTATTATTACCTGATTTTTATCTTCGATTCTGATATTTTTATTTTCGTTAACCACTTGTCTTAATTTTCCGTCTGTATTGAAGTTGTATACAGTTCCGTCTTCTGCGGTTATTTTTTCAGGTTTGCCGTTAGAATAAAATACTTTTTCGCCGTTAATTGCTGTTATTTTATCATAATTTACATTGTAATAAGGTGCAGGTTCAAGGTTTTCCATGTTCATATTTTCTATTTTTATATTATTTGCAATCGGTCTTTCTACCATAACGTTTACCGAATAAGGTACTCCGTTGTAAAAAGAAACAGTCCTGCTTACGCCATTTGCACTTTCATATGAACTTTTGCATTGTTTGTTGCCGTCAAAAACGGCCATGTTAAATAATTTGTCTCTGCTTCCGTTCGAGGATTCAATGACATTATATTCCTGAAGATTATTATCGTATGAAACAGATAATCTTCTATTATCTTTAACCATTGTTTTGCTTTTCATTGACGGGGTTCCGTTTTCATATACGGTTTCGTATGTGACTCCATTCGGAAGTGTAGACATAACTGTAACCATGTTATCATCTACGTTGTATTGTTCGGCAACAATTCCGTTTGTTTTATCAAGCATTTTAGTATAATAAACTTGATCGTTCATAATTTTGTAGCTCAAATCTCTTGTTGTATTGTTATCTTTGATTTCAAGAAGTTTTCCTTCTGAGTTGTATATTCTTTCTCCGCTTACAGTATTCAAGTCTGACGGAATTTCTACCGGTGCTACTTCAGGAATGGATAATTTGTTTGCAGTGCTTATATCTGAATAATTATAAGCTTTTTCTGTTTCCAAAACATTATTGGATTTGAAATTTACTTTTGAACTGTTGCTAAAACCGTCAATGCACACTACTTTATTAATCATTTGAATCCCCTTTCATCTGTATTATTTACATGAAAACTCAAAAAAAAATTTTTTGCACAAATATTTACTATAATTTACAATCCTTAATAAACCACTTGTTGCATTATATAAAAAAATGTGCAATAATAATCTCAAGGTTATACACCTTTGGCTGAGGATAGAGTGAGGAAAGGCTTTTTTCTGCCAATTTTACATTGTTAGAACCCGTAAAAGAAGGATAATGTTCACTAATGAGTGAATTCAAATTTAATTATGATTTCTTAAAGAAGAATGCGACTTCAGGAAGCTGGAGGCGCGGTTATGAATTGTATCAAAAGGATATGCTGTTGGAGTCTTATCCTGAAAAAAATTTTTTTAAAGCAAAAGTTAAGGGAAATTATCAGGATTTTTATATAACAGACCTCATTTTTAAGAAAAACAAAGTTGAGGCAAGGTGCAACTGTCCTCTAAAGGAAGAATGGTGCAAACATTCTGTTGCAGTGGCATTGAAGGCAATTGAAACGGGTGCTTTTGATGAATGGAACAAAGAAAAAAACGGTATAGATCCGGATTTGAGCGATATTGCTGCGCCTGAAATTAAAAAGCCGAACGGCAATTATATTTTCCACTTCAACCCGAAAAGACGTCAAAACTTTTTTTCTATACTGGTAAGAGATAGAGCTACAAATAAGATAGTACGTTCTCTTGAAGCTATTTTAAGAGGACTGATTGAAGTTCAGAAGACTAATCCTGATTTTAGCTTAAATGAAGCTCAAAAAGCAGAATTGGCAATATTCCAAACTCTTCTTAAAATTTCGAAACAGGACAAAAAGGCAGGTTGGTATGATATTCCGATTACAAAATTTGCGCCTGTATTTCCTCAAATGGCTGACTTAGAAGAAGTTTTAGATGAAAAAACAAAAGAACGTATAATGTTTACGGACAATGTGTGGTCTTTAAACTTGGATGTTTCGACCACAAATGTGAATGGCGGAACAAATATAGTTTTAGAACTTTTTTGGACTCGTCCGGATAAAGAAGAAACTTACCCCTTTGAAGAAATAAATTATTTCTCAAGACAAATTAAATGGGGAAGATACAAAAATCTCATATTTCCGATAAATATTGCAATGAATGAATTGCCGCAAAGCATTATTAAGTCTACATTTACCGACTTAAAGGATGCGGATGGGGGTAAATTTGTGTACGAAGAACTCCCTAATCTCAAGGAAATTATGCCGGTTACAATCGCAGAGAACATCAGCAAATTACTTTTAGAGCATAAGAAGCCAACTAATATTGTTACGCTTGGAATTGATTATGACCAATCTTTGAAGGCTTCGTTGGAGTTTGACTATTCCGGTGTAAGAGTTCCTTATTCCAAAAGTAATGACAAGTCTCCGTATTTGTCGGTAAAAGATGATGAGAATGACCTTGTTTACTGGATAAAAAGGGATTATCAACACGAACAAATGGCTTATAATATGCTTTTGGCATGTAAGTTCGTTCCTATGCAGACAAATAATCTGGCTCTTGAAAAAGAAAACGCAATCGATTTTTACAATTACTATATTCAACAGGCGGGCGAAGGCTGGAAATTTGAAGAACATGATGACATGAACTTCTTTAAACTTATTCCGGAATCTTTCAAAATGTGTGCAAAGATAGACTTTTCCGAAGAATCTGTTGACAGTATGAATATACAAATATATGGTCAGGTTGGAGAAGAAGTTATAAACTTTGATGATATTTATGAAACTATTCAAAGCGGGGAGAAATATGCTCGGGTAAGAAGTTTGGGGTTTGTTGAATATCCTGCGCAAAATATTTATGCGATTATGCGTTCGTTCAATTCATTTGATGCATACCGAAATGATGATAATACATTTTTGGTTAAAACATATCGTGTAGGCTTGATTACAGAGCTACAAAATCAGGGATTTGAACTTGTAATGAGCGACAAATTCCAAAAATTCTGGGAGCAAATTTCAACATTTTCAACCACATCCGAAGGTATTGATTTACCAGAAGATGTTCATGCGGAATTTCGTGAATATCAGGTTAAGGGGTTTAATTGGCTCTGGTTTTTATATCAGTATGGTTTAAACGGGATTCTTGCTGATGATATGGGTTTAGGTAAAACACTTCAGGCGTTGGCGCTTTTGCAGAAAGCAAAAGAAGTTGACGGCCCGATGCCGACACTTGTCGTGGCGCCGACGACAGTTGTATTCAACTGGGAAAACGAAATTGAAAAATTTACTCCGGAATTATCCTGTTTAAAGATACAAGGAGCGGACAGAAAAGCCTTGTTTAAAGAAATTCCTAATTACGATATTATTATTACAAGCTATGCTCTTGTAAGACGTGATATTGAGAAACTCAAGAAATTCAAATTCAGATATGTGATTCTGGATGAATCGCAGAATATTAAGAATGCTATTTCTCAGACGGCACAATCGGTTAAAGAATTACAGTCGGATCACAAACTGGCGCTTTCAGGTACTCCTATAGAGAATAAGCTTGAAGAACTTTGGTCTGTATTTGACTTCTTAATGCCGGGATTTCTGTTCAATGTTGCTGAATTTAATTACAGGTATGTTACGCCGATTATGGAGCGTCAGGATAAAACGGTTGAAAAGCGGTTAAAACTGCAAATTTTCCCATTCATATTACGCCGTATGAAACGTGATGTTGCAAAAGATTTGCCTGATAAGGTTGAAAATATGGCATACTGCGAACTTACGGATGAGCAAAAAGACTTTTATCTTGAAGTCCTTGACAGTACAAAAGAAGAACTCTTTAAGAGTATTGAACTTAACGGACTTGAAAAGAGCAGAATGTCAATATTCTCCGCTCTGCTCAGACTTCGTCAAATCTGTTGTCATCCGAAACTATACGACAAAGAGCATGTTAAAGGTGTTATTCAATCAGGTAAATTTGAATACCTTAAAGGTATGCTAAGACAGATTATTGAAGAAAAACACAGAGTTCTTTTATTCAGTCAGTTCGTTGACATGCTCGATATAATTAAGGGCTGGCTTGAACGAGAAGGTATCTCTTATGAATACCTGACCGGTAAAACTAAAGACAGAGAATCTGCTGTTAATAACTTCAACAATAACCCGAATATTCCGATATTCTTAATCAGTTTAAAAGCTGGCGGTACAGGTTTGAACTTAACCGGTGCTGATTATGTAATCCATTACGATCCGTGGTGGAATCCTGCCGTAGAGGATCAGGCAACAGACCGTGCTTATCGTATAGGGCAGACGAAGAAGGTATTTGTATACAGACTTATTACGAAAAATACAGTTGAAGAAAAAATTCAGAAAATTAAAGGCAGAAAACGCGACCTTGTTGACAGTGTAGTTTCAATTGACAGAAACATCACAAAATCACTGACGATGGAAGATATTAAAGAAATTTTCTCTGTTGATTAATTAATAAACGACTTTTTCAATGAGTTCGATTTCATATCCGTCGGGATCTTGTATAAAGGCTATCATAGAACCTTTTCCGTTTAAATCAAACGGCGGGTATAGGTATTCATAGCCTAAATTTTCCAATTTTTTTGTAAACTCATCCAATGATTCAACTCCAAAAGCGAAATGTCCAAATCCGTTTCCGATTTCGTACCCGTTTGCTGGAGTATCATCATTGAATGTCAGTTCAATCTGGCATGTTTTATCCTTATCGGAAAGAAAATACAGCCGGCAGTCATCCAGTCGCATTGTGGAATCAATATTCATATCAAGAACTTTAGTATAAAAATCTAAAGATTTTTTTATATCTTTAACCCTAATCATTGTGTGTAAAAATTTCATAATAACTCCTTATTTGTGATAAAATCAGAATATCATGAAACACGAATTTAAACAAAGAATTTATTATGCTGATACAGATGCATACGGAGTTGTTTGGCATGGCTCCTATTTGAGATTAATGGAAGCAGCAAGAGTTGAATTTTGCTCTGCAATTGGAATTGATTTAGTTGCGTTAAAAAACAATAACATAGCAATTCCCGTAACAAATATAAATATAAGGTATAAGTCGTCAGCAGTAATAGACGAGCATATAGTGGTTGAAACAAGTTTAACAAAATTAACTCAGCTTGTTGCAACTTTTACTCAAATAATTAAGAATGCAGAAACGAATCAAATACACACACAAGCAGAAGTTGATGTAGTTGCGGTAAATAACGAAGGTAAAATATACCGCAAAATGCCTGATGAACTTGTATCCAAACTTGAAAGGGCTTTGGAATGCAAAGATTAAACAAATTTATAGCATCTTCCGGTATTTGTTCACGCAGAAAAGCTGATGAACTCATAGAGGACGGAAAGGTTGAAGTAAATGGCAAAATAGTATTCGAACTCGGTTTTCAAGTTAAAAGCCATGACAAAGTTATAATAGACGGACAATTAATAAAACCGCAGAAGCATGAGTATTACAGGTTTTATAAACCTGCAGGATACATAACCTCAGCTGATGATGAAAAGGGCAGAAAAACAATATATGACGTAATTCCGCCTGAATTGAAACACTTGAAACCGATTGGCAGACTTGATAAGGAGTCTACAGGACTTATTATAATGACAAATGACGGAGATTTAATTAATGATATGACTCATCCGTCAGTGAAAGTCCCAAAAATTTATATAGTTTCAGTAAACGGTAAAGTAACACCTGCCGATGGCAAAAAAATGTTTGACGGTATAGAAATTGAGACAGATACCGGAGAAAAGAAAATCGCTAACGCAGAAATTTTTCCAATAGAGATTACGAATAAAACTTCTATGGTAAGGGTTACTCTCTATCAGGGAATAAACAGGCAGATTCGTAAAATGTTTGCTGTTCTTGGATATGAGGTTTTGTCATTAAAAAGAGTTCAGCATGCAACGATAACACTTGAAGGCTTAAAAAAGGGGCAGGTAAAACCAATGAAGCCCAAACAGGTTAATGAATTGAGGTCATTTATAAATAAAATAAAGAAGGCTGAAAATGCTTAAAATAGCTATCACCGGAAATATTGCATCAGGAAAATCGACTGTCGAAAAAATAATTGAAGATAGGGGTTATGCAGTCTTTGATACGGATAAGATTGCACATAAAATCCTCGACAAGTCTAATGAAATAAAGGAAGCTTTTAAAAGCTTTGATATATTAACGGACGGTCAGGTTGACAGAAAAAAACTCGGTCAAATAGTTTTTTCAAATCCGGAAAAGTTAAAAAAGCTTGAATCTATTGTTCATCCGCTTGTAAAAAAAGAATTAGAAAAAATTTTTAATCAGAATTATGACATAGTTTTTGTGTCTGTACCGCAGTTATTCGAAGCCGGTTTTGAAAATATGTTTGATAAAATAATATACATAGTTTCAGATGAGCAAATAAGACTAACAAGACTGATTAATAGAAATGGTATTTCAGAAAAAGAGGCTAAATTGCGAATAGAGGCACAGCTTTCCGATTCGGAAAAATCAAAAATGGCAGATTTTGTGATTAACAATAACGGAGATTTTGAAACTTTGAAATTTAAGCTAGGACAAGCTTTGTCAAAAATTGTTTAAACCCATTCGCAATTTAATACACAAAGCTCATTTCCGTTTTCGGAGTGAATAAGTTTATGTATTGTTTTGTTATTTTTAATCTGTACATCTGAAATTAACTTTTCCCCAATTTTTATTTCTTTCTTAAACATCATATCAATATTTTTAAGCTTATGTTTGAGCCTAAAATCTTTAGGCAGAGGCTCTAACGCCCAAATAATGTAATTGCCGTTGTTTGCATGCATATTTACATCAATGTCGTTGTATCTGACTTCAAAGTCTTTTTCATAATCAACACGTTCCAACTGCGGAATCTTTTCAAAATCCAAATCTCTTTCGTTTTTTTCGTGTTTAATAAAATACGGACTGTCAATATTCGGTTCTATTTTGGCTATAGAAAGTGTGCTTATATCAACCAAAGACCACATACTGGAGGCTCTGGCAATAATATTATCTCCGCTTTGCACCTCAAAGTTACGATATGCAAACAGTTTATTGTATCCTCTCGGTTCTGTTCTTATTATTAAATCCTGAATATCTACTGGATAATTATAAAATTCTATCCTGTATTTTAGAAGCACCCACATAAGGTTTTTGGGGTAAATGTTGGAATATCCGAATCCCAATCTTTCTGCGTTATCGCTTGCAATATCCTGAAAAAAGTTCAATAAAGCAAAAGGTTTTAGGCTTTTGTCAAAATCTATATCCGAATATCTTATGTGTGTTTTTTCTTCCGACACTATATTTTCTAAAACATTATTCATCATAAAATTCCTTTAAAATTTCAACAATTTTTATTGCTGTAGTACCGTCGCCATAGGGATTTTTAACATTTAATCTTGTTTCTTGTTTAGGTTTTGATAATATTATTTCCGCTTCTTTGATAATTTTGTCCGAATCAGCACCTACAAGCTTTGACACTCCTGCTTCAATACCTTCCTGTCTTTCGGTTTCATATCGCATAACAAGAACAGGGCATTTGAAAGTCGGAGCTTCTTCCTGAATCCCTCCTGAATCTGTAAGAACCAGCTTTGAGTTTTTCATTAAATATACCAAATTCGGGTAATCCAGCGGTGGTAAAAGTTTTACGTTCTCATAATTTTCAAATTTATTATAAAACTTGTCATGTACATTCGGATTTGGATGTACGGGAATAACAAATGTATGATTTTTGTATTTTTCGGCAAGAAAAGCAATGGAATCTATTATCCTGTCTATTCTTTCTCCGTGATTTTCCCTTCTGTGAGCTGTTACTAAAACTAAATTGTCATTAATTATTATATTTTTTTCTTCAAAAAATCGTTTTGATTCTTCAATAACTTTGTCTGACAAACAGAAAAGAGCATCTATGACAGTATTACCTACAACATGCACTTTTTTCTCTGATATTCCCTCATTCAAAAGGGCTACCATATTATCAACGGTAGGAGCAAAGTGGATTTCTGCCACTCTGGAGGTCATTTGTCTCATAATTTCTTCGGGAAAAGGTTCATAAATGTTATACGACCTCAAACCTGCCTCAACATGGAAAACCGGAACTTTATGATAAAATCCTGTCAATGCACCGCAAAGCACGGTCATTGTGTCTCCCTGAACTATTACTCCATCAATTTTATTTTCTTCAAAAACTCTGTCTAAAGAGGTTAAAATCCTTGCCTGAACGGAGGAAAGTGATTGATTTTTCCTCATACAATCAAGGTTGTAATCTGCTTTTAAGCCAAAATAATTTAATGTCTGATTTGAAAGCTCTTTTTGTTGTTCTGTGTTACAAACAATAACATTGAAAAAATTGCTTTTCTTCTTCATTTCTATTATAACGGGTGCCAGTTTTATTATTTCAGGTCGTGTTCCGAGTATAAAAATTATGTTTTTCATGCTTCACATTATACAATAAAAATTTTTGATATTATAATATAAAGAGAAAATAAGGAGAGTAAACTATGCGACAAAAACCGCACGAACAGGATATGATGGAACGCAGACATAATTTTGATGCAGTAGAAGACAATTTAACTTCAGAGCAGGTTAAAGAGGAGTCTTCAAGATGTCTTAACTGCAAAAATCCCAGATGTGTTGCAGGATGCCCTGTAAACATAAAAATTCCCGATTTCATAAAAGCTTTAAAAGACAACGAATTACAAAAAGCCGGAGATATAATCAGGGAAACAAGCATGCTTCCTTCTGTGTGCGGAAGAATCTGTCCGCAGGAGAGACAATGTGAAGGGAATTGTGTTCTGGGTATTAAAGGTGAACCTGTTGCAATTGGTGCTTTGGAGCGCTATGTAGGAGATAATACCTCAGCTAAGAGTGTCGTTTCAAAAAATACAGGAAAAAAAGTTGCTGTAATAGGTTCTGGCTGTGCCGGTTTAACAGCGGCATCCGATTTAAGAAAAGCAGGTCATGACGTTACGGTTTTTGAGGCTCTGCATAAATTTGGCGGTGTTCTAAGGTATGGAATTCCTCCGTTTAGGCTTCCGAGAAAAATTCTGGACAGAGAAATTAATAATCTGAAAGATATGGGTGTGAATTTTGAAAAAAATGTTGTTGTAGGAAAATCTATAACCCTAAAACAGCTTAAGGATGATGGTTTTGATGCAATATTTATATGCTCCGGAGCAGGCTTACCAAAAATGATGAACATTAAAGGCGAAAATTTAAACGGAGTATTTTCTGCAAACGAATTTTTGACACGAGTTAATTTAATGGGTGCAAATATCGAAGAAAATGCAACTCCTTTGAAAACAGGAAAATCTGTTGCTGTAATAGGCGGAGGAAATGTTGCAATGGATTCGGCAAGAACAGCTGTCAGAGTCGGATTTGAAAAAGTTTATATTGTGTACAGGCGTACCGAAAAAGAACTTCCGGCAAGATTGGAAGAAATCAGGCATGCCAAAGAAGAAGGTGTTGAATTTAAGTTTTTAATGGCGCCTTATGAAATTCTTGATAAAGAAGGTTGTGTAGATGGTATGAAATTTGAAATAATGGAGCTTGGAGAACCTGACGAATCAGGAAGATGCAGACCTGTCAGCACCGGAAAATATAAAACTTTGGATGTCGACACGGTAATTGTAGCACTTGGAACCGGACCGAATCCTATTATTCAAAAATCGGCAGAGGCGGATGGTGTTGTATTTGAAACAGATAAAAAAGGATATTTTACTGTTAATGAGAATACAAGAGAGACTTCAATCCCAATGATATTTGCCGGAGGCGATGTAGCACCCGTCGGAACTTCTAATGCCATTAATGCAATGGGTGCGGGTAAAAAAGCTGCAAAGGCTATAAACGAAGCTTTACAATCAATTTAAGTTATTCAAATAACTCAAAAATACGTTTGCGGATTTCTTTATCAGACATTTCTTCGGTTATTTTATTCAAATCCATTGTAATTTGGTAATATTCCGCTGCAAGCGATTTATTTCCCAAGGCTTGATACGAACGGGCAATATTAAAATATGCAAGTGTATAATTTGGATTAATATCGACTGCGTGCTTAAAATAATCCAATGCTGTTTTTGGATCGCCGTATCCGTCTAAATAAACTACGCCCAGATTATTTTGCGAGATATCGAAATCAGGATTTATTTCAATTGATTTATGGAATGCAATAATTGATTCTTCAAGGTAATCCTTTTCCCATAGAGCAAGTCCTGCTTTTGCGTATGTCAAAAAGTTCAGCGGGTCAACGGCTATAGCATCACAATATGTCTTAATGGCTTTGTCAATATCATTTTGAGTCATGTACAAATCGCCTAATGAAAGCTGAATATCGACATTGTTCGGATCAAGCACCATTCCTGCATTAAATACGGCTTCTGCTGCATCAGGATTTTCTTTGATTTCGGCATAAATAGCTCCGAGTGCATGGCATACAATTGATGTCCACTCCGAATCAGGATTGAGTTTGATTGCTTTTTGATAATACTCGATTGCATCATCATACAATTCGGCTTTTACATAAGCATAAGCCAATGAGTTGTTATAGTATGGATTGTCAGGGTCTAATTCGGAAGCAAGTTTGAATGCCGAAGCCGAATTAACTTTATCTAATTTTTTTAGGTATAAATGCCCAAGTTCATAATAGATTTTATCTAAATCTTCTCCAAATTCGAGTAATGAATTGTAATAATCAATTGTAGTATCAATTTCTTCAGGTTTATATGTTTGATTTAAAGTGGCAAGTTTTACCAAAATTTCTCTGTCCGCAGGATTAAGTTCGTGAGCTTTTTTGTAATATTCAATAGAAGCATCAATGTTGTTGCATTCAAAAGCAAGGTCCCCCATCTTTCGATAGAATAAATTCCCCTGTTCTGTCTTTTCTAAGCCCTTGTTGTATGCTTCCAACGCCGATGGGAATAATTTCATTTTCTCAAATGTTCCGCCCAGAGCCATATATGAAAATACGGAAAAATCATTTGCTAAAAATTTGCAGAACATCTTAATCGAAGGACAATCCCACATGACCATTGCGCTTCCAGATAGAAAATAATATAAGAATCTTACGATGTCTTTTGCATTAGATTGATGTGTTTTGATTTTATTAAACAAAACTTTTGACAGGAATAATCTGGGTCTTGCAGAATTCTTTCCGGAATTTGAAATCGCTGACATGAATTCCTTTTCAGCAGAATTCAAATCGCCGTTCAAGCATTGAAAATAACCTGTATATATGTGTGCGTTCGGATTGTTCGGTTCAAGTGTCAGTGCGGTTCTGCACTGCTCCAATGCCCCGGATACGGATATCTGTCCTTTTATAAGTAAAAGGCTGGCTAGTCTGTAATATGCTTCGGAAAGAGATGGAGATGATTTTATTGCATCAACATAATACTCTATAGCTTGCTCCAAATCGGTTTCCTGCTGTTTTATCAAATATTTTTCATGTGCGGCACGTGCTTTTTCTAATATACCGCATGAAACATTGAGCGGCATGAATAACGGGGTAAGTGTTTGTTCTGTCATTTTTTCTCCGAACGAATATTGTCTGTATGTACGTATTTAAAATTCGGCTATGATTTTTCAAACTTTAGCATTTTTATAATAAATCGTCTGTATGGTTTATTTTTTTATTATGGTATACTTGATATACGGAGGGCAAATGGGAATAAATCAAGGAGAACATGCCGGCGTAAATCAGTGTATAAAGCCGGTTACAACTAAAAGAGACGGCGAATTATATATTGGCGGATGTAATTTGAAGTATTTGGCAGAGAGATTTAAAACTCCGCTTTACGTCATTGATGAAAGTACATTAAGAGAAGTTTGCCGTGAATACAAAAATGCGTTCAGCGGTTATAAGAATATAAAGATGACCTATGCTTCTAAGGCTCTATGTAATACTGCAATATCCAAAATTTTGGTTGATGAAGGTTTTGGCTTTGACACAGTGTCTGAAGGGGAATTTTATACTGTTTACAAATCGGGTGCAGATATGTCAAACGTTACATTTAACGGAAATAACAAAAGTGTAAATGAAATTGTATCCGCATTGGAATTTGGTGTTGGCAGATTTTCTGTTGATAATTTTTATGAATTGGACATATTAAACAAAGAAGCTGTGAAAAAAAATAAAATCGCAGATGTTTTGATAAGGTTTACTCCCGGAATTGAATGCCATACGCATGATTATATAAAAACAGGACAGACTGATTCAAAATTCGGATTCGATAAAATACAGCTTGATGAAGTAGTTGAGCTTATTTTAAATCAATATAAAAATATAAATATAAAAGGTCTGCATGCACATATCGGTTCACAGATTTTTGAACTTCAATCTTATGCTGACGAAATTGACATACTTATTAAAACGCTTTCGGAGCTGAATAATAAATATAATCTGGTAATGGATGAGCTTAATATAGGCGGGGGGCTTGGGGTTAAGTATACAGAAAAAGACCATCCTCCGTCAATTGCCGATTTTGGAAAAGTTGTTATAGAAAGTGTGAAGGTTTCATCACAAAAATACGGAATTAATCCTCCGATAATTTATATAGAACCGGGAAGAAGCATAATTTCGACTGCAGGTGTTACTCTTTATACAATAGGAAGTATGAAACAAGTGCCGAATGGTAGAAAGTATATAACGGTTGACGGTGGAATGGCAGATAATCCGAGACCGTCAATGTATCATGCAGAATATTATGCCGAAATTGCAGATGATATAAACAGCAAAGAAACAGAGTGTGTTACTATAGCAGGAAGATATTGCGAAAGCGGAGATATCCTTATTGAAAACTTGGAACTTCCTTCTCCAAAATCAGGAGATATACTCTGCGTTTATAATACAGGAGCATATAATTACTCTATGGCATCAAATTATAACCGTGTACAAAAACCTGCAATGCTACTTGTAAATAATTCACAATCTGATATTATAGTAAATAGAGAAACTCTCGATGATTTGATAAGAGCAGATTTAATTCCCGATAGGTTGAGAAGATAATGATTAACACGATTATATCCTTTTCCCGCGATGTATTTAGACCTTTTAACTGGTCATTAAATTGGATTAATGTTCTTCAAGTTTTGCTTGTAGCAGGAATACTTTTTGTGTTTTATCGAAAATTTATCAGAAATACACAATCCGAAAAGCTTATAAAAGGTTTATTTATTTTGTTTTTTGCGTGGATATTCAGTGAACTTCTTATAATAGCTAACCTGCAGATTATAGGCGGATTTTTCAAAACTCTTGTTTCTTTAATAGCCCTGAGCTTAATTGTTATTTTTCAACCTGAACTGAGAAGATTCCTTGGTTATTTGGGGCAACCCGGTTTTATAAAAAAAATATTTTTTCAAGGCTGGAATTATTCTGATATAGAAGAACAGGATGTAGATGTTATAAAAGAGATACTTGAAGCGGTTAAATATCTTACTAAGACAAAAACAGGTGCATTGATAGTGTTTAAAAAATCAATGGATGCTTCCGCATATTCGGAAGTCGGCACTGTGATTGATGCCAGAGTTTCAGCGGAGTTGATTTTAACAATTTTCCATCCGAATACTCCTTTGCATGACGGAGCAATGGTAATTGACGGAAACAGAATACATTCTGCGGGGGTTTTGCTTCCTCTGACAGAAGATCCGAAGTTGAGCTGGAAATACGGAACCAGACACAGAGCTGCGATAGGAATGTCAGAAGTATCTGATGCAGCTTGTCTTGTTGTGTCGGAAGAAACAGGAGATGTTTCTGTATGCATGGACGGTTTATTAAAAAAATACGAGGACTTAACAACCTTAAAATCGGATTTGGAATCAATATTGGGGATAAAGCCGAAAAGTAACGAAATAAAACATTCAAATATATTTGATAAATTACTCGGTAAATAATTTTAAAGATGGGAGAGAGGGGAAAATAAGTGTTTTTTAATCAGAAAAAAAAGCCGGCAGTAAGGATTAAAACAAAAAAAGAATTGATAACGGAATTTTTAAAGAAGGGCTTTTTTCTGATAGTAGGCGCTTTCATTGTAGCCGTTGCTCTAGAAATGTTTTTACTACCAAATAAGATTATTGACGGCGGTGTAATCGGTATTTCCATGATGGCTTCATACTTGACGAACTGGAACCTCGGTCTTTTGATATTTTGTATTAATATACCGTTTGTACTTCTTGCTTATAAAACAATAGGCAAAAAATTTGTTATAAATACTTTTTTTGCTATAGCTATGTTATCAATAGCTACCAATGTAGTTTCTCATTTCCATCATATTACGGAAGACTTGCTTCTGGTAACCATATTCGGCGGTATACTTCTGGGCATCGGAGTAGGTTTAATTTTGAGAAACAATGCCTCGTTAGACGGTACGGAAATGGTTTCTCTGGTTCTTACCAAAAAACTTAAAATTGTTTCTGTGGGCGAACTTTTAATGTTTATAAATTTGTTCATATATGCTGTTGCAGGATTTGTATTTGAGTGGGATAGGGCTTTTTATTCAATTTTAACATATTACATTGCTTCAAAAACAATAGATATGGTTCTTGAAGGTTTGGATAAAGCAAAATCCGTTCGTATAGTATCCGATTACTACAAAGAAATCGGTAATTCGATTATGAAAGAACTTGATGTAAGTGTTACTTATATGAAGGCGATGGGCGGATATTCAAGACAGGAAAAGGTTATGACATTCTGTGTAGTTAACAAATTTGACATGGCAAAGCTAAAAGAAGTTGTACACGAAGTTGACCCGAAGGCTTTTATTGTAACCGAGGATGTACACGAAGTTGAGGGAATAAGATTTAAGAAACACGGACATTAAAAGGGGATTGGATATGATTCTGGACAGAGTAAATTTACCTGAAGATTTAAGAAATTTGAGTATTGACGAGATGATAAAGCTTGCCGGAGAAATGCGTGAGATAATTATAAAAAAAGTAAATGCGACGGGCGGGCATTTCGGACCGAATTTAGGTATAGTAGAGGCTTCGATTGCCTTACATTATGTATTTGATTGTCCTAAGGATAAATTTGTATTCGATGTTTCACATCAGTGTTATCCTCATAAAATCCTGACAGGAAGAAAAGAAGGATTTTTAAACCCTGAAAAATATCACAAGTATACTGGGTATACAGCTCCGGAAGAAGGCGAATGGGATTTATTCAAAGTGGGCCACACCTCTACTTCTGTGAGTTTGGCAGCCGGTGTTGCCAAAGCCAGAGATCTTAAGGGAGAAAACTATAATGTAATTGCGTTGATTGGGGATGGTTCTCTCAGCGGCGGAGAAGCTTTTGAAGGTTTGAATAATGCATCAGTTCCGGGTACAAATATTATTGTGGTTGTTAATGATAACGATCAATCAATTGCAGAGAACCATGGAGGGTTGTATGCAAATTTAAAAGAATTGAGAGAAAATGACGGAAATTGTAAAAATAATTTCTTTGAAGCGCTCGGATTTGAGTATTATTTTGTAAAAGAAGGAAATAATATTAAAGATTTGATTGAAACATTCCAAAAAGTAAAAGATATTAATCACCCGGTTGTTGTTCATATTTGTACGCAAAAAGGTAAAGGCTGGAAGGATGCCGAAATAAACAAAGAAGCTTTTCACTGGATTCTACCTCATACTTTGGATGAAAACAAAACCGAAACAAAAATTTCAGAAAGCTATGCTTCTGTAACAAACGAGTTTATTTTAAGTAAAGCGAAAGATGACAAAACTTTAATAGCGGTAAATGCGGGTACTCCCGGAGTATTTGGATGGGATTCAGAATTCAGGAGGAAATTAGGGAATCAATATACAGATGTAGGAATTGCGGAGGAACATGCTTGCGCATATTCATCGGCGCTAGCAAAGAATGGTGCAAAACCGATTTGGGCAGTAATGAGTTCATTTATTCAAAGAACTTATGATCAATTGTCGCAAGACATGGCTCTCAATAATTCTCCGCTTACTATTCTTGTATACTGGGGAGGTATTTCCGGTGCGGATGCAACACATCTTTGTACATTTGACATTCCGCTTTTAAAAAATATTCCGAATTTGGTTTACCTTGCTCCGGCAAATAAAGAAGAATATTTGACAATGCTTAAGTATTCTGTTGAACAAAAAGAACATCCTGTTGCAATAAGAGTTCCAAACACGGAGCTGGTTTCAACCGGAATTGAAGATTTAACTGATTATTCGGTGTTAAATAAGTACAAAGTTGTAGAATCCGGCGAAGAAATTGCAATTCTGGGAGCAGGTAATTTCTATGGTTTGGCTGAAGATTTGACTCAAAAAATAAAATCAAAATACGGTTTTAATCCGACATTAATCAATCCAAGGTTTTTGACAGGAGTTGATAACGAGTTAATGGACGGCTTGAAAGAAAAACATAAACTGGTAATAACATTGGAAGACGGACTTTTGGACGGCGGATTCGGGGAAATGATATCAAGATTTTACGGAAGTTCTGATATAAAAGTCCTAAATTATGGTTCAAAAAAAGAATTTACAGACAGAACTCCGCTGAATGAACTCTTGACGAGATACAGACTAAAATCAGATTTAATACTTGAAGATATCGAAAGAATATTTTAATAAGTAAAATATTTTTCAAAGTCTACGTCATCAAAGTTGCAAAGCAGATGAAATATTTCGTCATCGTCATCAAGCCGTTGAAAGTTATATTCGTCGAAAAGCCAGAATTTCGGATTAATTCCTTTTACACGAACGATATTTTTGTCTTTTAGTATATTAAGCTTTTTCTTGACGGTTTCAACAGGAAGACAGACAAGTTTTGCAAGCTCAACAGCAGTAATACCGTTAGTATTACTGTATTTTTCAGGGGTAAGGAACATGAGTTCCAGACCGACCGCTTTTAATTCTGTGTCTTCTGTTTGAGAACTCATACTGTAATTATAACTCAAATTTTATAATTTTTATCATTTTTTTGCAGTAAATATAAATTATTTTTTTCAAATTGTAACAAATTGTAACGATAAGGCTTGAAAAATTGTAAAAAATACGCTTATTAAGTTGACTCTGTGTTTTGATGTTGTACGATAAGATAACATGGTTAAACTATGGGATAATTATGTCCGAAATTTGTAAAATATAGTTAATATAAGTAGTGCGTACACCATTAGAATAGATGAGGTGAATTAATGTCGACAAAATATGCAAAAAGAGTAACGCCAATGGGTATACCGAATACCAGACTTGACGATTTACCGGATTTAATTGACGTGCAGAAAAAATCATTTGAATGGTTTTTAAAAGAGGGCTTGAAGGAAGAATTGCTTGCGTTTTCTCCTATAAAGGATTACACAGGCAGATTGGAATTACACTTCCTGCCGAACTACACGTTTGACAATGCAAAATACACAGTAGAGGAAGCTCGCATACATGATGCAACTTATGCAAAACAGCTTCGTGTAATGGTTCGTTTGGTTAACCGTGACAGCGGTGAAATTAAAGAACAAGAAGTCTATATCGGCGATATTCCGACTATGACTGAAAAAGGTACTTTTATTGTAAATGGTGCGGAACGTGTAATCGTTTCACAGATTGTTCGTTCTCCAGGTGTTTACTTCAAAAGGGAAGTATCTCCTACGGGTAAAAGGCTTTATAATGCCACAATGATTCCTAATAGAGGTGCATGGTTAAAGATTGAAACAGATTCTAACGATATCATTCACGTTAAGATTGATAAAAACAGAAAAATCCTTGCTACGACTTTGCTAAAGGCAATGGGTATAACAGTTTCGGAAATGGAATCTTTATTCACTCACTTTGAATTTTTGAAAAAGACCTTGGATAAAGATACGACAGAGACTACTGATGATGCTTTAATCGATTTATACAAAAAATTGAGACCCGGCGATCCTGCTTCAGCTCAAGGAGGACGTCAAATTCTTGAATCAAGATTCTTTGATGACAAGAAATATGACATAGGTCGTGTAGGTCGTTATAAATTAAATAAAAAGTTAAATTTGAATATTCCTAACAATGTAAGAACTCTTACAAGAGAGGATATTATAGCTTCTGTAGAATATTTAATTAACTTGACTTATGACGAAGGTTCGTTGGACGATATTGACCACTTGGGTAACAGAAGAATCCGCTCTGTCGGTGAGCTTCTTCAAAATCAATTTAGAGTTGGTCTTTCAAGGGTTGAAAGAATTGTTAAAGAAAGAATGACGTTACAAGATTCTGAAACTTTAACTCCGTTGAACTTGTTGAACACTAAACCGTTGGTTGCTTCTTTGAAGGAATTTTTCGGTTCTTCACAGTTATCACAGTTTATGGACCAAATCAATCCGCTGGCTGAATTGACTCACAAGAGACGTGTTTCAGCATTAGGACCCGGCGGTTTGCAGAGAGAAAGAGCCGGATTTGCAGTTCGTGATATTCATCCTTCTCACTACGGACGTATTTGTCCTATTGAAACACCTGAAGGTCCGAACGCAGGTTTGATAGGTTCATTGGCAACTCACGCAAGAGTTAATGACTATGGCTTTATTGAATCTCCGTTCTTTGTCGTGAAAGACGGTGTTGTAACTGACGAAGTTGTTTATATGACAGCGGATGAAGACGAGAACTATCGTTGTGCGCCGGCTGACGTTAAATTGAACAAAGACAATACGTTCAGAGATGCGCAAGTTCCTGTTCGTTATCGTTCTGAATTTATTATGTGTGAAGCTTCAAAGGTTGACTTTATCGGTGTTTGCCCGATACAGATTATCTCTGTTGCTACATCCATGATTCCGTTCATTGAACACGATGACGCAAACCGTGCTTTGATGGGTTCAAACATGCAGCGTCAATCAGTGCCACTTCTTATTACAGAAAGACCTGTAGTAGGTACGGGTATGGAAAGAAGAGTTGCAAAAGACTCTGGAATGGTTGTTTGTGCAAAAGTTGATGGTGTTGTTGAAAGAGTAGTCGGCGAAGAAATTGTAATTTGCGATGTAAACGGAAAACAGCACTTACACACATTAATGAAGTATGTACGTTCAAACCAGGATACATGTATTAACCAAAAGCCTATTGTAAACGAAGGCGACAGGGTTAAGGCGGGGGATGTAATTGCCGACGGTGCTTCTACAAGCTGTGGAGAACTTTCAATCGGTAAGAATATCTTAGTCGCTTATATGCCTTGGGAAGGATATAACTTCGAAGATGCTATCCTGCTGTCCGAAAGATGCGTACATGACGATATATTTACATCAGTTCATATTGAAAAATTAGAAATAGATGCAAGGCAAACAAAACTTGGACCGGAAGAAATTACAAGAGAGATTCCGAATGTTTCAGAGGAAGCTTTGAGACATTTGGACGAGAGAGGTATTGTTCGTATCGGTGCGAGAGTCTATGCAGACGATATATTGGTTGGAAAAGTTACGCCTAAAGGCGAAAGCGAACATCCGCCGGAAGAAAAACTTTTAAGAGCAATCTTTGCCGAAAAAGCAAGAGATGTAAAGGACAATTCTTTGAGAGTACCACATGGAGAAGGCGGTCGTGTAGTCGATGTTAAAGTATTTGACAGAGAAAAAGGCGATGAGTTGCCACCGGGAGCAAATACGGTTATAAGAGTTTATATAGCTCAAAAGAGAAAAGTATCAGTAGGAGACAAACTTTCAGGACGTCACGGTAACAAAGGTATTGTTTCAAGAATATTGCCCAAGGAAGATATGCCATTCCTGCCAGATGGAACTCCTGTTGATATAGTTCTTAACCCGCTGGGTGTTCCTTCCCGTATGAATGTGGGACAGACTTATGAATGCTTATTAGGTCTTGCCGCATACTTAACCGGAGAACATTATGAAGCACCTTCATTTGATGAAAGATACGGCGAAAACCAATCCGAAATTGCTACGAAGGCAGAACTTTTAAGAGGTATAAAAGAGTCAGGCTGTGATTGGGTTAGAGAAGACGGTAAGGTTTACTTGATAGACGGCAGAACCGGCGAACCATTTGATGAGCCTATTGCAGTTGGTCTTTCATATATATTGAAACTTGTCCACCTCGTTGACGATAAGATTCACGCTCGTTCAACAGGTCCTTACTCATTGGTTACACAACAACCTCTTGGTGGTAAGGCTCAATTTGGCGGACAGAGATTCGGAGAAATGGAAGTTTGGGCATTGGAAGCTTATGGTGCTGCTTATACTCTGCAAGAAATGTTAACAATCAAATCGGATGATGTTAACGGACGTAACAGAGCATACGAGGCAATCGTTAAAGGAGACAATATTCCTAGACCCGGAATTCCTGAATCATTCAAGGTACTTGTAAGAGAATTGCAAAGTATCGGTCTGGATATAACAGTAGCTAAGAAAAATGGTACAGAAGTAGATTTGATGAGTGATATGGACGATTTGAGAAAATCTGCACCGAAGAGAACTCTTTCGGATATAGATTCTGAGTTGTTGAATATCAATTTCTTTGAGACTTCAACAACCATGGGCGAAATATAACGGAGGTATGGAGGGATAGAGGTATAGAGGTTTTGTAATAATTCAAATCAGCTATACATTCATACCTCGATACATTTTCAAAAAAAGGAGAAAATTAGAAAATGTCAACAAGTATAGATTATTTTGATTATATCAGGATTAGTATTGCATCTCCGGAAAGAATACTTCAATGGTCTCACGGCGAAGTTACTAAGCCTGAAACAATTAACTACAGAACATTAAAACCGGAAAGAGACGGTTTATTCTGCGAAAGGATTTTTGGGCCTACAAAGGACTGGGAATGCTATTGCGGTAAGTATAAAAGAGTTCGTCATAAAGGTATCATCTGCGAAAGATGCGGTGTTGAAGTTACCGATTCAAAGGTAAGAAGACACAGAATGGGACATATCAAGCTTGCAGCTCCTGTTTCTCATATCTGGTTCTTAAAAGGTATACCTTCATATCTTGGGCTGCTTTTGGATATGACTTTGAAGGATTTGGAGCAGGTTATATACTTTAATAACTATGTAGTTATTGACCCGGCAGATTCTCCGTTCAAAAAATTACAGTTGTTGAGCGAAGAAGAATACGAAGACTTTATAATGGAGAATGAGGAATCTCAATTAAAGGTTGGTATCGGAGCGGAAGCTGTTAAAGAACTTCTTTCCGAAGTAAATATCCATGAACTGGCTGAAGAAATCAGAGGCGAATTAGCTAACGGTGTAACTTCAGTTCAAAGAAAAGGTAAATTAATTAAGAGATTAAGACTTCTTGATTCATTGATTTCATCAGAAACCGATCCTACATGGATGGTAATGGATGTGCTTCCTGTTACCCCGCCGGATTTAAGACCTATGGTTCAGCTGGATGGCGGAAGATTTGCGACATCAGACTTAAACGATTTATACAGACGTGTAATTAACAGAAACAACCGTTTGCAAAGACTTCTTGAAATGGGCGCTCCGGAAATTATTGTAAGAAACGAAAAGAGAATGCTTCAAGAAGCAGTTGATGCTTTAATCGATAACGGCAGACGTGGAAGAACAGTTGTAGGTCCGAATAACAGAGCATTGAAGTCATTGTCTAATATTATTGAAGGTAAGCAGGGTCGATTCCGTCAAAACTTGTTAGGTAAACGTGTTGACTATTCAGGTCGTTCTGTTATCGTTGTAGGTCCTACATTGAAACTTAATCAGTGCGGTTTACCGAAAGAAATGGCTATTGAGTTATTCAAACCGTTTGTTGTTAATAAATTAATAGAAAGAGGATATGTTCAAAACATAAAATCGGCAAAGAAAATGATCGAAAGATCAGATGCAAAGGTTTGGGATATATTGGAAGAAATAATTGACGGACATCCGGTATTATTGAACCGTGCTCCAACCCTTCACAGATTAGGTATTCAGGCTTTTGAACCTAAACTCGTTGAAGGTCGTGCAATTCAGCTTCATCCGCTTGTATGTACAGCGTTCAATGCTGACTTTGACGGCGACCAAATGGCTGTTCACGTACCGCTTTCAATAGAGGCGCAAACAGAGGCAAGGATGCTTATGCTTGCAACAAATAACATTTTAGCTCCGGCAAACGGCAGACCTATTATTACACCTTCTCAGGATATGGTTTTGGGTATGTATTACCTTACGATTATGAAAAATCCTGATATGGATGTAAAAGCGTACTTCTACAGTTTCCAAGATGCAATATCTGCTTTGGAGGCTAAAGTAATTACTCTTCACGACAAGATTGTTGTAAGAGACGAAAAGGGTAAGAGGCTTGAAACAACAGTCGGAAGAATAATATTTAACGAAGCAGTCAGAAAGGCATTGGCGTAATAAACTGACGTGATAGTAAGCTAATAAGGAAAAAAGGGAAATATAAAATGGAAAACACATTTACATACAAAACTCATACACCTGATTTCATTAACAAACAAATGGATAAGGGCGGTTTGAAAAAATTATTATCCCAAATGTATTTGGAATACGGTGGCGCAAAAACAGCTGAATTGGCAAATACTCTTAAGAATTTGGGCTATAGGTATGCTACACGTTCAGGTGTAACTATTTCTATTGCAGACTTAACTGTTCCTGAAACAAAGAAAGACCTTTTGAAGGAAGCAGAAGTTGAGATTGAAAAGTCAACAAGCAGATACTTAAAGGGCGAAATTACCGAGGTTGAAAGATATACAAAAGTTATCGATACCTGGTCAGAAACAACGGCTAAGTTAACCGAACAAGTTGTTGAAAATTTCGATAAATTAAACCCTGTTTATATGATGGCATTCTCAGGTGCAAGAGGTAACTTATCACAGGTATCACAGTTGGTTGGTATGCGTGGTTTGATGGCTGATGCACAAGGTCAAATCGTTGACATGCCGATTACATCAAACTTTAAAGAAGGATTATCGGTAACGGAATACATTATTTCATCTTATGGTGCAAGAAAAGGTCTTGTAGATACGGCTCTTAAGACAGCTGACTCTGGTTATTTAACAAGAAGACTTGTTGATGTAGCTCAAGATGTAATCATTAGAGATGCTGATTGTGGCGGAGAAAAATATATTAACATGAAGCCGATTATGGACGGTGATACCGTTATTGTTCCACTTATCGACAGATTACTGGGAAGAACGGTTGCTCAAGACATTCTTGATGAAGACGGAAAAACCGTTCTCGTTGCAAAAAATACAACAATGGACAGAAAAGATCTTAAAAAGATTGCACACTTGAATCTTTCAGAATTAAAAGTTCGTTCAGGTTTGACCTGTTCTTTGGAATACGGTGTCTGCCAAAAATGCTACGGCTGGGCTTTAACAACTCAAAAACTTGTTGATGTTGGAGAAGCAATCGGTATTATCGCAGCTCAGTCAATCGGCGAACCCGGTACACAGCTTACAATGAGAACTTTCCACACAGGTGGTGCGGTTGGTGTTAAAGAAGCTACAAGAGAAATTACTGCAAATTTGGCAGGAACAATTTCTACTAAGCTTAAAACAAGAGAACTCAGAACCCGTCATGGTGATATTGTAAAAGTTTCTATATATGAAGCTGACATTGAAATATCAAGCGGTAAGAAATCAGAATCTTATCATATACCTGCGGGTGCAACTATTTTCTTTGAAGAAGGACAAAAAGTTGAAAAAGGATATAAGCTTGCAGAATACAAACCGAATGCAAATGACAGCGGTCGTTTAACGGAAAAAGCAACAAAGGATATTAACTCTGATATGTCAGGCGAAGTTCTTTTTGAAGATTTTGTGGCTGACGAAAAGAAAGACAGACAGGGTAATATTTCACGAACCGCAAACAAAAACGGTATAGTATGGATTATAGGCGGAGATGTTTATAATCTTCCTGGCGGTTCAAAAGTCCTTGTTGAAAATGAACAGAAAGTAAAAGCAGGAGATAAACTTGCTGAGACATTGATGATATCCGAACATGGCGGAGAAGTCAGATATGCTGAAGATTTAGAAATCGAAGCAGTTAAATCCGGCAAGAATAAAGTAAATAAGATTGTTCATGGTAAGGAAATTACGATTGTAATAGCATCTTTGACTCCTAAGAATGCTAAATTTGAACAGACTAAAAAGGAACAGCTATGGACGGTTAAGAAATCAGGAGAAAAATATATTGTTAAAGCTCCGGTAGATACAACTGTTGAAAACGGAATGATATTGGCAGAGCTTGTTGATGATGAATGTTCTGTTTCTTCATCAGGCGAAATTAGATATGTAGATATTGAAGTTGATGAAAATCAAATTGTTACAAAGCCAGGTAATATAGTATTTGTTCCTGAGGAAGTACATCAAATAAATAAAGATTCAACACTTAAGATGGTTGAAAACGGTACTTTTGTTACGGCAGGTACAGAGGTTGTAAAAGACATTTACTGCCATATTGACGGTGTTGTTGAATTCAAAGAGTTCAATGATGTAATTCACGAAGTAACAATCAGACCCGGAGAGGTTCATACGCTTCCAAGTATTTCAGAACTCAAGGTGGAAGAAGGTGCTGTTGTTGAAGCAGGCACTACGATTGCAAAGGGAGTCAAAGCAAAAGAGACTTCTATTGTAACTTTAATGGAAATGGACTTTGATGATTTAGACATAGATGATTTGGACGAAGATATTGATGCTTCATCTCTTGAAGAAGAATCTCTTGAAGATAAACCTGTTCAAATATTGGTTAGACCTGTTCAGCCAATGTACATTGAACCTAAGGAAGTATCAATTAAATTCAATACGACTGATGAATTGATTAATATAGTTCCTGTAACTCAATTACAGTTTAAGGACGGTGCAAGGGTTAGAAACCTTGACGGTGCAACATTAACAAGAACATCTTTAGTCCTTCAAATGCAAGGCTATTTATCACACCTTAAAGGCTTGGTAGAACTGGATGACAACGGCGAATTAAAGGTAGTTGTACTAGAAACATTAATCGTTCGTCGTGAACAAGAAGGTAATTCAAAGATGAATTCTTCATTACAGACCTCACTTCTTGTAGATAACGGACAAGTAATTGAACCTAAAACAGCGGTAGCGAAAACAGAAGTCTTGGCTATAAATGACGGTGTCGCTTCTATTAAAGGCGATATAGGCGAATCCAGAAGACTTCTTCTTAACTGCGAAAACTATGAAACAACTGTTTCAACAAAGAGTAAACCTTCTGTTAAAAAAGGAAGCTTTATTAAACTTGACTCAGAGCTTGCTTCTTCGGGAGAAACAGCTCCTGTTTCAGGTCAGGTTGTGGGTGTTTCAGCTAACTCTGTAACAATAAGAAACGGTCGTCCTTATTTAATAAGTCCAGGTACAATGTTGCAGGTAAGTGAAGGTTCTCTGGTACTTAGAGGCGATATGTTAGCTTCTTTGGTATTTGAAAGAGAAAAAACAGGCGATATCGTTCAAGGTTTACCGAGGGTTGAAGAACTTCTTGAAGCTCGTAAGCCAAAAGATTGTGCGATTCTTGCTGAGACAGACGGTACTGCGGAAATTGAAATTGAAGACGACGTTCCGAGACTTTATCTTGTATCAGATGAAGGTTCAAGGACAGAAATCAAATTTGCAATTGATGCAAGTATTGTAGTTCAGAACAAACAAAAAATCAAAAAAGGTCAGCCTTTGACAAGCGGGCCTTTGAATCCTCACGATGTAATACGACTTTGCGGGCCGGAAGAAGCTCAACAATATTTGGTAGACGAGGTACAGAGAGTTTACCGTTCGCAGGGTGTAGAAATCGCAGATAAACATATTGAAATCATTGTTCGTCAGATGACAAAGAAAGTTCGTGTAGTTGATTCAGGTGATACGAATCTTCTTCCCGGAGAACTCGTTGAAGTTCAGACCTTTGAAAATGAAAACAAGGCAGTAAGGGAACACGAAGGTCAGGAAGCAACTTGTGAATATATGCTTTTAGGTATAACGAAGGCATCTTTGAATACCGAAAGCTTCATTTCAGCAGCTTCATTCCAAGAAACTACAAGAATCTTGACAGAGGCAGCTGTTGACGGTAAGAAAGACCTGTTAAGAGGTTTGAAAGAAAACGTCATTATCGGTCGTTTGATACCGGCAGGTACAGGCTTCCATCATTTGACATATGCAAATGAAGAAAGAGATAAAGAAGCTCAGAAACGTGCTGCACAGCAGAGAAATCAGGCAAGAAAACCATCTGCAATTTTGGAAGAAATTGAGGGTATGTTTGGCTCTCCTGAATTGGTTGGCGGATCTGATGCGATTCTTCCTGACGAAGAATAGGGTTAACAAAAACAAAAAAGGGGTGGTTAATACCACCTCTTTTTTTGTATCAAAATTTATAAATTAAATGTTTGCTCCTGTATCTTTTAGTTTACCAAGGGCTTTTTTTGCACCTTCTAAATCACGGCAAAGTTTAAACACAAACTCGATAGATGCTTTATCTTGTTTTATTGCATCTTTTAACTTATAAATATCAGCAAGCTGGAGTTTGTTAATATCTTCTTCAGTTGCGTTAAACAGGTATTTATTTAGCATATTTATAGAATCTGAATCCATACCGGAAATTCCGTGTTTATATGCATACCAATTATACAGGTGGTAGATAAAGTAAAATTTATTAATCTCTCCTCTGTTTAAAATAAACATTTCATCTGTTTTGAGTTTAAATCCTAATCCTGTAAGCGTAGCAAGATAAAGAGCCTTTCCTCCTTTTTGGGGATAAATAAAGCCTTCGTTTTCTCCTATTGAATAAAGAGGCTTTGAACTTTCTACGTAATAAACGGAAGTTCCTTGTTTTTTTATATACTCTAAAAGCTTCTCAGGCTCATAATTTGTTTGCTTCAAAAGAAGGGTTAATTCTTCTTCCATTTTATTTTTTTCTTCTTCTGCAATAGATTCAAGACTTAATAAACAACCGTCTTGGAAGAATTTTTTTCGTTTGGAACGGTTCTTTACTCCGAGTGTTTTGTTCAATTTCGCTCTCAAAAACCTTTCCTGCAACGCAAGAATAGAATATATAATATCTTTAATAATACTCATAGGATAATTATCACACTAAACCTGTATTATAGCAAGTTTGTTAAGCGTTGTCCTTTTGCATTTCTTTAAGCTGTTGTGCAACATAAATATTTTGAGCTTTTACATCTTTAAGTTCATCAGGAGAAAAGGATTTTCTTAAAGCTATACAAGCATTAGTTGTATTGTGGATTCCAGCGTACATTACTTCTTTGAATCCGCCTACACATCTTTCAAGGAAGTTTAACCCTTTATCAAATGCTAAAGAGCCTCTTGCATTACTGCTGTTTAAGACATAACGGGTAAATTTTACAATACCGATATCGTTAATTTGCTCATTAACCCAATATGCGCTGTTACCGTTAGCTAAAACTTCATTATCAAAAGAACCTTTAACGAGTACGGGGGTTTCTTCTTTCGGAGGTTCTATTTTTAAACTATCAACTTTCTCAGCTTGTTCTTTCAACTTATCTGCTGTAACAGTAGCAAACATTCCGCTGTTGGTTGATGTGCTGTCACTTGAAACTGTAGATGAATTATTTGTAACTGTATTTGGATCAACAATAGGATTACCATTTACAATATTATCATAGTTTCCGCTTGTTGCATTATTCATTAATGATTCAAAGGATGCTAAATCCATGTTGAATTCATCTTTGTGATTTTCGTAGTAGCTCTTTACATATTCTATAATTTCTTTATAGGTATCTTCGCCATAATTGTATATTTGCGGGTTAACAAAATCTCTGAGGTGGCTTTCTTTAAACTCAGTATCAACATTTTGGTTGGCAACTGTACCTGTATAACTGCCCTTAATTATAGATTGATAATGCGTCCATTGAGTATAGAGCTCTCTTTCTTTATCATCTAAAGATTCAATGCCTTGCTCTTTAACCTTGTGAATTAATTCTTTTATGCCTTTTTCTTCAACGAATTTATTAGCTGTTTCATAAATTACATTATCAGATTTTACTATGCCAGTCTCATTTTGATTGCTTCTTACCAAATGAGTAATGAATTGAGTGTCCTTGTCGCTTGTATCTTCTGTAGCTCCAAGAATATTAACTCTGTTAGCTGCGTTTATTTTATTTTCATCTTTTTCGTAACTGTATAACCAACTTTGAACAAATTTTGCTCTGTATTGAGGGTCTATTTCTTTCAATATTCCGTCAAAAACGTCTCTCTCATTGTCATTCTTTGAGCAAGCAAGCATTTTTGCCCAGTCAGTATTTCTTAATTTTTCAGTCTTATTATAAAGTCTTATGTAGTCTTGTACATATTCTTTAATTTGCTCTTTATTTGCAGGGTCACTAAAATTATAATCTGCTGTAAATACTCCGGGCCAAACCCTTTTTAATTTATCAGCCATACTTTCTTGATTGGAATTGTTTTTAACATCATTAACTGCCCTTTTTAATGACCAACCATTATCAACCATTATTTTTAAGTGCTTTGACATATTAATAATGGATGTTGCATTTATTTCAATATTTTTATTTTTCAATACCGCAATACTTGTTTCTATTATTTCTGTAAGTCTATTGATTTCTGATTGCTCAATATTCAAAAGCTCAGCTTTAGATTTTCCGCCCACTTCCAAAATAATTTCATTAAGTTCATGTGGACTCATAGTTATTTCAATTTTTTCCAAAATCTTTGTAAGGTTTTCGTATAAATCTTTATTTACATTTTCTGGAGCTGCTGTATTAACCGGTTCATTAATAACATCTGTAACACCTTTTTTATTAAAAATACAGTTGGGTTTAGTATCAGAACCTGTTGGAGCAGGACCATTTGAATTGTATGTTAGAGTTTTTTGTTGTACTTCTAATACCATCTTATACCTCTATATATATAAAATATATAAAAAGAGTCTAATTTCAGGTGTTTACAATTTTGTTACATTTGTTAATAATTGGTAAATTTAGTATAATGAAAAATTAGAGGGGGAAATATATGTACAAACTTGGAATAATCGGATATCCTTTAGGACATTCAATATCTGCAGTAATACAGAAAGCCGGATTTGAAAGTTTAGGTCTTGAGGGTTCTTATGATGTATTGGAGACTCCTCCTGAGGATTTAATACAAAGAATAAAGTATTTAAAAACTAACGGGTATAACGGATTTAACGTAACAATACCTTTGAAAGTACCTGTTTCGCTTTTTTTGGATGATATAGATGATTATGCAAATGTGGCGGGATGTGTAAATACGGTAAAAATAGGAGAGGACAGAAGTTTTTATGGATATAACACAGATGTTTACGGATTTAAAAAAGCAATCCCTGATTCAATTGATTTGACCGGTACAAGGGCTGCGATATTAGGAACAGGAGGCGCTGCAAGAGCTGCCACTGTCGGTTTGAGTGAAAGAGGGGTAACTCAAATCGATATGTTTACAAGGAACATAATTAATTCTAATCAAACATTAGATTATTTAAGAAACCATTTCCCAAAAATAGAATTTAATGCTTATCAAATTCAAAATATAAGGAGTTTGTCCGGTGTTTCTATAATAGTTAATGCTACTCCTATCGGAATGAAAGGGTATATGGCCAATGAAATGCCTCTTGAACGAAAAGATTTTGACAACATTGATGCAAATACAATAATTTATGACATAGTTTATAATCCGATAGAAACTGTATTAATAAAAGAAGCTCAATCCAGAGGGTTAAAAACGATTGAAGGTCTTGATATGCTTGTATATCAGGCACAAAGAGCTATTGAAATTTGGACGGGCAAGACTCCGGATGCAAATATAATGAAAATTTCTGCATTGAGAGCTTTAAGTTAGTATTGCGATAAAACGGATTTTTGGTTAGAATTATACTACAGATAACCGTTTGGGGAAGATAGAATGAATAAATTACAAATTAAGGCGGAGATTTTAGCGACAATTAGAGCGATATCCGCTACGACAAATCCGACGCCGTCTCTTTTGGCTGATTTGAAAAATATTGAAGATAAGAAAACAGTTTTTGATATTTTAATCAAGGAGCTGGTAAATTCTGACGAACATAAATCACTTATAATATGCTGGCTGTTAACTGAACTTATTGAAAAAGAAGAATTAAATGACGCACTATGGGACGTAATAAAACGCCCTGACTGTTCAGACCACGTCAAAATGGTTGCATTTAATATGTTAAAAGATTTGGGAACCCAAATTGATTATGAGGTTATAAGCGGATATTTCGAAAAATTTAATGAGCTTATAAATCAAGAAACAAAAGAACTTTTGGATACTGCAATTATGAATCCAGAAGCTCAGATAGATTTTATGGATTTTTTAAATGCGCTTAATGACAGCGATAAAATCCTTTTGATAAAATCATTGGAAGAAGATTATACGAGTGATGCTTTGGCAAACATTGTGATACCTGTGTTTTTATATTACATAGACACTCCTGTTGGAGAGGAAGCTCTTGAAATATTAGGTCGTTCACGTTCTCAATTGGCATTTCACGCATTGGAAAACGCTAAAAAGCATGTTAATGAATCAATGCTTTTAAAAATCAATAAGGCTCTTTCAACCTTAAAACTTTCAGGAATAAGGGTTGATAATACCGAAGAATTTTATAAAGAAATTTTGAAAGAGTCAAAACCTTACAAGTCTTACATTTCTTTTCCGGACGGACACGGAAACTTAGCAGTCATATTTTCAAGAAGGCGGGAAAATAAATCTTTGCAGTTTTTGGCATCGGTAATAAATCCGCACTATGGAATATTGGATTCATTCGGGTTTAATTCAATGTCAGAGCAGGATTTTTATAAAATAGTTGATAAATTTTACAATTATCAAGAGAAGTATGAAATATCGGCAGGTGTGGTTAAACACTTGCTCTCAAAGGCTGTTGACATAACTTATGAAAAAAATGACGTACTTCCTTATGAGTATATATGCTGGGAAAGCGCTTTACTTGACGTAGAAAGTGAATTTCCTGAAATTAAACAAGAAAAAATTGAACTCAATCAAAAAACAATTGACAAGTTATGCTTAAGCGAATTTGTACAAAATTGGTTTTTTGACGAAATTACCACCCCACAATTTAAGGATTTTATTGATAAACTTTCAAGTGAATACAAAAAAAACGATTTTAATGTTGATTTAGACAAGTTTGTTGCAGAGAATTTTGATATCGTATACACGCAGGAAGAATTGGAGTGTATGCGTGTAATATTCAATATTGCTTCTTATTTAAGACAGACTAAAGGTGATAATGATAATTCACAAATTTTTTACTCTCTTGGCTTAAATTATTCGTTTTTAACAAACATTTTAAGAAAAAGTATTTATGAGTACTATGTAGGCAAGCGTTATTTGTTAAAAAATTGCAGACAGGCATCAAACATGTTTGAAAAACGACTTCAGCCAAAGAATGATGATTTTGAACTTTTACAGCTTGATATGATAATTTCAAGTATTGAAGCCAAGTGGGTGGATAATGCATAAAGTTATGGCGCTTGATGTTGGTACAAAACGTATAGGAATAGCTCTGAGCGACTATTTACAGGTTATAGCAGTACCTCATTCGCATATTCCCAGAGTGCCTGAAGAAAAAGCATTGGCAGAAATATACAGGATTGCCAGAGAAAACAATGTTGAAAAAATTGTTGTGGGTGTTCCTAAAAATATGGACGGTTCTATAGGTTTTCAGGCTCAGGATTGTATAGATTTTTCGCAAAAAATTCTTGGTTTTGATATAATACTTGAAGACGAACGCTTAACTTCGGAGGAGGCTGAATCAAGACTTCGTTCAAGGAAGGTTGATTTCAGAAAAAATAAGGGACTTGTAGATATGGAAAGTGCCGGTGTGATTTTAGAACAATATTTAAGGAGGTAAACATGCCTGAAGAAGAACAAAACATAGTTGAAATTATGGATGAAGATGGTATTGCCACACAGTGTGAGGTTTATGATATAATTGAGTACGAAGGGAAGTCTTATGCACTTTTGCTTCCTCTGGATGAAGATGATGAGGATGCTGAACTAATAGTACTTGAATATATCGAAGAAGGGGATGAATGTTACTTCCAAAGTATAGATGATGAAGATGAATTTGGCAAGGTTTGTGAATATATACAGACGCTTGATATCGAAGACTTTGACGATGATGACGAGGAATAGAAAACATCTATGTTAGAACGATTTACTGAAAAAGCTGTCAATGTAGTTAGTGAGTCTCAAAGAATTGCTTCAGAAATGAAATGTTCTGAGGTTTGTCCGGAGCATTTGCTGATGGCTCTTGTAACAGAAGCCAAGGGAGTATCTTTAAAAATATTCAGAATGTACAATATAACTCCTGAAAATCTGAATGAGGAGGTTGAAAAATATATTGTAACTACATCGAAGGCTTCTGAAAATATACCATTCAGTCATAATGTTAAAGAAATTTTAAAACATACTCTTGACCTTGCATCTAAATCCGGCAATTCCAATATACTGTTTGAACACTTGTTCCTTGCAGTAATTGCGGATAAAAATTCAAATATTCAATCTATCCTGTCGAATTATGATTTTGATATATCAATGGCAAGAGATTTGTTAACAAAACTTGTTCAAAAGAAAATCAAACGTCTTGAACACCCTGAAACTACCGAGGACGAAGAAAAAAGCAGTTTTGAATCGGTATATGAAGGCGAAGCTTTATCAGATGTTTTTGACAGAGCTGTTTCAAAATTGTCTGCTTCAGGATATGAAATTTTGGGAACAGAACAGATAATGGAATCCATTCTTGAAACAGAAGGTTCTGAACTGACTGAAATTTTGAATGAATATGGAATTAGCGCAAATAAGTTTGATGAGCTTGTAAAGTCAATCGGGAACAGACAATCGGAGTTTGAAGGTAAAAAAATTATATTTACGCCAAACGCTTTTTATATGATGAATATGGCTTTGCAAACGGCTAAAGAACTCGGGTCATCTGTAATAACCCCCGAGCATATAGTTTTGGGCATATTAAATACAAAAAAAGGTCTTGCATATGATATTATTAAATCTATGAATATAAACGAGAAGCATTTAGCAGAAGATATAATAAGACCAATAGAAAAACAAATGCCGGAAACGCTTTTGATAATGAAGCTGGCAAAAGAAGAAGCGAGAAGAATCGGAAGAAATGTAGTCGGAACGGAAATGTTTTTACTGGGAATATTGGGCGAAGGCGCATGTGTTGCATCAGAGGTTTTATCTGATTTGGAAATAACTTTAAAAGATGCAAGACATGAAGTAGAAAGTCTTATCGGCTACGGGAATGAATATTTTGATAAAGAGATAATATTTACAAACAGAGCCAAAAGAGTTTTAGAGAAAGCATGGCAAAGCGCAAAAAAACAAAACAAGCAGAGGATTGAATCTACCGATTTACTTTTATCAATTATTGATGAGCCGGCTTCAATTGCAATGAAGGTTTTGGATAATTTGGGTGTGGATGCATCAGAAATAAAGCACGGAATCAATCGTAACATACAAAAATAATAGGGACGGTGGGATAGGTTGTGTTAATATCACGAATTATTGATTTTTTAAAAAAATATGAACTGGAGGACAAGGTCATAGTTGTCGGATTTTCCGGAGGTTATGATTCTATGTGCCTTTTGGATATTTTGTCGGAAATCAAAAATCTGCCTGAATACGATGATTTAAAAGTTATAGCTGCACATTTCAATCACAATTGGAGGGGAGAAGAAGCTCTAAGAGAGCAGGAAGTCTGCAGACTTTTTGCTTCAAGTAAAGGGTTTGAATTTTTTACAAAATTAGCGTCCGGAGATGTAAAAAAAGATGAAAACTCCGCAAGACAGGCGAGATATGAATTTTTTGAGGAATGTGTGGAAAACTTTGATGCAGATGCAGTGTTTACAGCGCATAATAGGGACGATAATGCAGAAACTGTTTTATACAGAGCTGTTAAGGGAACAGGACTGGTAGGATTGAAAGGAATATCGGAAAAAAGGGAGTGCTTTTATCGACCGCTATTGAAAACATCAAGAGCTGAAATTATGAAATATTGTGAAAAACACAATCTTACACCAAATCAGGATTCTTCAAACAATAATATTAAGTATTGCAGAAATTACATAAGACTAAACATTATGCCGGCACTTGAAAAAATAAATCCTTCGGTAAAAGATGCTCTTAATACCCTGTCGGAAATTGCGGTCAGTGATGACTCTATAATAGAAGAATATTTATCAACAATTAGGGGAAAAGTGTTTAATGATAATAAAGACCTGATTCCCTATGAATACAAAAAACTTTCAAAGCCTGTAAAAATGCGATTTTTGCACGAATATATTCAAATTCTTGAGCTTGATTATGATTATAAAAAAATTAAGGAAATTTATAATTTTATTGAGCAGAATATAGATAAAAGAAACGGCAGTACTATTTCTTTAACCTCTGCAAGATGGCTCTATGTTGATGAAAAAACAATAGAAGAAATTCCGAAAAGGAAACAAACATCTGACAAACCTGCATTTGCACCTATTCAAATCGTTAAAGAAGGTTCTTATAGCGTTGGAGGAAAAACCCTTGTATTAAAAGAATACGTTGATAAAGATTTGTTTATATTTCCTGATTCAACAGCAAATTTTGTGTATGTGGATTTATCGGAAATAAAATTGCCGTTAACTGTAAGAACAAGGCAGGACGGCGATGTAATAAATCCTTTCGGAATGACAGGCACAATGAAATTAAAAAAATATTTTAATTCCAAAGGTGTGAATCGTCATAACCGTGACAATATAATTTTATTAACACAGGATAATAATGTTTTGTGGGCTGCAGGAGTAGGTTTAAGCAATAAGATAGGTGTAACCAAAACTCCGACGCATGTAATAGAGCTTTTATAGAGGTAATATATTATGATAAATACAAAAGAGATAACCACATATTTAACTGAATCAGAACTTCAAAAAGGAATTGAGGAACTTTCTGACAAATTGAATAATCTTTATAAAGACGAAGAACTATATATGATATGTGTTCTTAAGGGTGCTGTTATGTTTGGTGTTGACTTGGCAAAAAGATTGACGATGCCATTAAGAATGGAATTTATAAGGCTCTCAAGCTACGGTTCGGGAACAACTTCTACAGGAAAAGTTAATGCGGTTGATATTTCTCTGCCTGATTTGGATAATAAAAATGTTTTAATTGTAGAAGATATTATTGATACCGGTCATACTGCAAAATTTTTAACAGACTTTATAAATCACAATTTTCGTACTAAAAGTCTTAAATTTTGCTCGCTTTTGGATAAAAAAGTAAAAAGAGAAGTTAACATAGATGCAGATTTTTATTGTTTTGAGGTAGAAGACAAATTTTTGGTAGGATACGGGCTTGATTTAAATAATCAATACAGAAATCTGCCTTTCATAGGTTATATTTAAGGAGTTTGAAATGTACAATATTAGAAAATTAACGGATGATTTGTTATATATAGGGTGTTCTGACAGAAGGTTAAAGCTTTTTGAAAGTGCTTATCCGATTCCAAATGGAATTTCATACAATTCATATTTATTGAAAGATGAGAAGACAGTGTTATTTGATACGGTTGATAAATCTTGTTCTGCTCAATTTTTTTCGAATTTGCAGGCGGGTCTTGATGGTAGGAAATTGGATTATTTGGTTATTCAGCATATGGAACCGGATCACTGTGCTTTGATAGAGAATGTAATTTCCGTTTATCCTGATATAAAAATTGTTTGTACTGCAAAAACAACTTCTTTGATTAAACAATTTTTTGCTATTGACGTCGAACAAAAAGCAATAATCGTAAAAGAAGGTGATTCACTAGATACAGGACATCATGAATTAGTATTTGTCTCAGCCCCGATGGTTCATTGGCCGGAAGTTATGGTAACTTATGATAAAACTGATAAAGCTCTTTTTTCGGCAGATGCATTCGGTTCTTTTGGTGCAATAAATGGCAGACTTTGCGATTGCGGGATTAATTTTGATTACGAATATCTTGATGAAGCAAGAAGGTATTATTCAAATATAGTTGGTAAATACGGTACGCAGGTTCAAATGCTTCTCAAAAAAGCTTCGAATTTTGATATAAAAACGATTTACCCGCTTCACGGGCTGGTAATAAGGGAAAATATACATGAATTTATTAATAAATATAATCTATGGTCGAAATACGAACCTGAATCTCACGGGGTTTTAATGGCGTATTCTTCTGTATACGGCGGAACGGAAAATGCCGTTAATATTCTTGCCGGCATGCTTTCAGACAAAGGTGTTGAGGTTAATATATATGATATATCATATACTCATTCGTCTTATGTTTTGTCAGATTTATTCAAATATTCACATATTCTGCTTGCTACAACTACGTATAATAATGGTATTTTTGAATCAATGGAAAGTTTTCTTCATCAGGTTGTTGCTCACAATATTCAAAATAAAAAATTTGTATTGATTCAGAATGGCTCATGGGCTCCTGCATGCGGAGGACAAATGAGAACTATATTAGAAAAGTTACCAAAAAATGAGATTTTGGACGACTCGATATGCATAAAATCAGCTCTAAAAGAAGAACAGTTAGTTGAATTAGAATGTTTAGCGGATAAAATTGTTAAAAGCTTGAATATATAATACAGCATGCCTTATTAACGGCAAAAAGGAGGAAAATTATGAAATATGTATGTTCTGTATGCGGTTATGAATACGATCCTGCGGTAGGAGATCCTGATAACGGAATTCCCGCTGGAACTGAATTTGCTGATATACCGGAAGATTGGGCTTGCCCGCTTTGTTCTGTCGGCAAAGATATGTTCAAGCCAGCATAGTGATAATTTTATGTATTTACAAATACATAAATATTCAATTTACAAAACAGCCTAAAAGGCTGTTTTGTGCTATAATATTATCATTAAAATTCATACAGATTTATTATGGCAAAGATTTGTATGTAATGTATAATTATAAAAAAGATTTGTACATAATAAGAAGAAAGGAAAGTAATATGAGCTATGCAAGTTATGTCCCTACGGTAATTGAACAGTCTTCAAGAGGCGAACGGGCTTTTGATATTTTTTCAAGATTGCTGAGAGAGAGAATTATATTTTTGGGAACACAGATTGATGATATGGTTGCCAATTTGATAGTAGCGCAAATGTTATTACTTGATAGTGAAAACCCCGAAAAGGACATTATGCTTTATATTAATTCTCCTGGAGGAAGTGTAACTGCAGGCTTGGCAATATATGATACAATGCAGCATATAAGAGCTGATGTTCAGACAATTTGTCTGGGACAGGCTGCATCCATGGGTGCATTTCTCCTTTGCTCAGGAACAAAAGGCAAGAGAATGGCTCTCCCGCATTCAAGAGTATTGATTCACCAGCCTTTAGGAGGCGCTCAAGGTCAGGCTACCGATATTGAAATTCAGGCACAGGAGATTTTGAGAATTAAAAAAACATTGAATGAAATAATGGCTTCAAATACAGGTCAATCAATTAAGAAAATAGAAAAAGATACTGATAGAGATTATATTATGACACCTCAAGAAGCGCTTGAGTACGGTATGATTGACAAAGTGATTTCAAAAGAGTCATAGTAGTTAGCAGATAAAACGAATAAAAGGTTAAAGTGATATGCCATCAAACGACAGACTAAAATGTTCATTTTGCGGAAAAACACAGGATCAGGTCAAAAAACTGATTGCTGGGCCGGATGTGTTTATTTGCGATGAATGTGTTGATTTATGTAATGAAATTTTAGACGAAGAATTTTTTGAGTCTAAAGAGAAAAAAGAAGAAAGTAAAGAAAAGAAAAAAGCAGAAAAAGATGCAGAAGAAAAGCCTATTCCGAAACCGCATGAGATAAAAGCGTATCTGGATGAGCATATTGTTGGTCAGGATGATGCAAAAAAGGTTCTCTCTGTTGCTGTTTATAATCACTATAAGAGGTTAAAACATAATCAGGAAGAAGATAAGAACGGGATAGAAATTCAAAAATCAAATATTCTTCTTGTAGGCCCGACCGGTTCTGGGAAAACGCTTTTAGCGCAGACGCTTGCCAAATTACTTGATGTTCCGTTTGCTGTTGCAGATGCAACTACATTAACAGAAGCCGGTTATGTAGGTGATGATGTAGAAAATATTTTATTAAGATTGTATCAGAATGCTGATTATGATGCGAAAAAAGCTGAGCGAGGTATTATTTATATAGATGAAATCGATAAAATAGCCCGCAAATCCGAAAATACTTCTATTACAAGAGATGTATCAGGAGAAGGTGTGCAGCAGGCTTTATTGAAATTAATAGAAGGTACTCTTGCGAATGTTCCTCCACAGGGCGGAAGGAAACATCCTCAGGCTGATATGATTCAAATTGATACAAGCAATATTCTATTCATTGTTGGTGGTGCGTTTGTAGATTTGGATAAAATTATTGAACACCGAGTTAAAGAAGGTTCTTCGGTTGGTTTTGGCAGGACTGCAAAAACTAAAGCCGAAAAAGAAGAAGCATCCGCAAAACTTCTTAAAAAACTTCAGCCGGAGGATTTGCTTAAATTCGGTTTGATACCTGAATTTATAGGCAGAGTTCCTGTTTACGCAGTTTTGGATGCTTTAAATAAGGAAACTCTAAAAATGATTTTGACGGAGCCTAAGAACGCAGTACTTAAACAGTATAAATGTCTCCTTGAAATGGACGGTGTTGAACTTGACTTTGAACCGGAGGCGGTCGATATGATAGCGGAAAAAGCTATTAAACGCAAAACTGGTGCAAGAGCTTTGAAATCCATTGTAGAGGAATTAATGCTTGATATAATGTACGAAATTCCTTCTGATTCTTCAATCAAGAAATTTACAATACCAAAAGAAATGGTTGAGTTAGAGGAAGAAAAAACCGAGACACAGATGGGATTTGGGGAACACGCTGAATTAATACAGCTTCATAAAAAAACAAAATCAGAAATTGCATAATAATAAAGCCGATTTTTAAATCGGCTTTATTATATATTTAATATTTTTAATATTTTTCCCGCTCTAACCTTTTAAGGCTGTTTCGCAAACATTTGTCTTCGGGATAAAATCTTCTTCGTTAATATCAATATGATTTACTATTTTTAAGCGTTTTTTACGGAAAAGCATATCAATAAATGCCTCGAGTCTTGTTATAAAACCGGCTTCGCCCGTATGTTCGTCAATCGTAAGAGAAAGTATCGGCTTTCCTGCCTCTTTTGCTTTTCTGGTAATACTTTCTATCATTAACGAATCGGGTCCGCAACCGAACGCATTAAGAGTAATTATACCGTCAATTTTATTATCTTTAATATAATGGCCTGAAGCTCCTGCCATTTCATCGCTGTTTGCCCAATATTTATGGACTCCGATTGATGTAATGCCTTCATTCATTTGTTCTTCAGTTAATTGCAGTGCAGTATAAACATTAACCCCCATATGTTCAAGTTTATCAAAAATCTTCATGCAGGCTCTTTCGTCATAAATATTATAGCCGTGAGATATAAGTGCAACATTAATCATTCCTGCGTTTTCGGGTGTTTCAATCAGAACTTTTCCTTCTATAGCGTATTTAAGAGCTTTCTTATAACTCATTCCCGAACGCATCATAACCAGAAAATTATTATATACTCTCCATCCATTTTTTGAGGCTTTTTTTATTTCATCAAAATTTGTTATTCCGAAAGGTAGGACGGCTTCTTTTAAAAACGTATACAAGCCCTGATTTTTTACGGATTTGTCAAGTGTCGGTTCAATAATATTGAAATCGCCTTTTACAACATTCCTTACCAAATCTGGTAAACCTCTGATTTTAGAGCAGTTGTATATTTTAGGTGCTATAGACTGCAAAGACGGAACAAAAATATTTTTTACCCCTTTGTTTATAAGATTAATAATATGTCCGAGGTATATTTTAATAGGCAGACAGGTTTCAGTAATTACCAGAGCAGAACCGTCAGACATAGTTTGTTTTGTTGTAGGATCTGAGAGAATAATTTTGAATCCCAGACTTGAAAAGAAACCATACCAGAAGGGGTAGTTTCCGTAGTACGACATACCTCTGGGTATACCGATGACCAATTCTTGTATATCTTTACTCATTTATATTCCCTAAAATTAGTGTACAGGTTAATAATATATCGAAAAATTAAACTTGTCCATCAAATTTTAAGTAATAATAAGTTTAACGGTTAAACTACATTAAACAATGCATTTACGACATCCGGATCCCACTTAATACCGGCTTCTTCTTTCATAATATTTAAAGCTTCTTCTTTACTCATTGCGTGTCTGTACGACCTATCTGACGTAAGGGCCGTATAAGCATCAGCAACGGCAATTATTCTTGAACCGAATGGTATTGAGTTGCCTTTCAAACCTTCGGGTTCACCTCCTCCATCCCAACGCTCTTTATGGTAATGAATATACGGGATAACTTCGGATAGGAAGTTTATATTCATTAACAAATTTACGCCTACATTCGGATGGTTTTGAAGCTTATCCCATTCATCTTTTGACAGTTTTCCTTTGTGAGTAAATAAAGACTCAGGCAGTGTAATTTTGCCTATATTTTGTAATAAACCGGCGTAGTAAATCAAATCAGTAGTTTTTTCGTTTAATTCAAGTTCTTTGCAAATCTTCTTGGAAAGTTCGGCAGTATTTTGTGAATGAGCAACCTTATACTGTCCTTTTTCGTCAACGGATGCTGCTAATTTTTCAACAAAGGCTTGCTGATGCGAACCCAAATCACCGATTAAAGCTGTTAATTCAGCTCTAGTCTGCTGTAATTCTTCGGGAGTAATTGTAGAATCAGTTATTAAGATTTCAGCATGTTCTATTGCTTTTTGCAAATGCATTGATGTACCGAACAATCTGGCGATTGTTTCAGTAAGGTTCATATATGAACGTTTGATGGTTTTTTCTTTATAATTTTCAATAACAATAACACCTACTACATAAGCATTGTTATGCATAGGAACAATTGACAGAGACTTTACATCTAATTCATTGAGTTCTTTTTTAGGAATAAAGTTATCTATTTCCGAAACATTTTTAATTTGTATTTTTTCGAGGTTGTTAAAAGATTGAACAACGATTGATTTGTCGTTTTCGCTGTAGCCGAGTTTTTTCGAATAAATATCATCGCTAAAATCAATAGAAGAGCCGACCAGTCCCAAGAAATTGTTATCAAAACACAATCCTCTTGTGAATTCAGGGGTTAAATATATGTGGCATGCATCAACATCAAGGATTTGGGTCAAGGTTTTTGCAATAGAATTATAGACGACATATTCGTCCTTAGAATCAAAACCTAAAACGCAAAGTGTGTTGTCGAGCGAGTATATAGATATAAGTTCTTTGAGCTGGGATTTTAATCTTTCGGTTTTATCTTTTGCGCTCTTGCTGATTTTATCGGCCAAATCTTCAGAAATTAAAAACTCTGAAACGAAATCTCCCATATTTAGGGCAAATATTTCTTCAAGGGGGTCATTTTCCATTATATCAAGTGTTCTTGAAAATAAGGATGCTCCCGTTTCTTCTTCTCTACTAGTCATTAATAATCCTTCCTACATGTATATTTTCTATAATATATAACGGCATAATTTTCCAAAACTTTAATAATTTTTACAGATCTTATACTAAAGTTGGAGAAATATTATACAAGGATTATAAAAATAAGACTATTACTTAACCTGTGCCTGATTAAAAAGCTTGCTAAAAGTCAAAATTTCATCTATATCTGAATAGTTTTTTACTATTTTTCCGTCTGAAGTCATGGCATATCTTTTGTCTGCGCAATCAGTCATGGACACAAGCTGTTGTACTTTTACATAGTGAATGTCATTTTTATCAGGTGGAGAAATTAATACACGTTCGGTTTTATTAACATTTTCTATAATCTTTATTCCGTTTTTTGATTGTAATGTTGATAAATCAGGTTCGATTTTTAATGAGTTTAGTATATTTTTAGTGTATTCAGGGCTTTTTTCTTGTATTTTCTGTTTAGCGGTCCTAACAGCTATTCTTTTTTTTAGTTCATCTGTAAAATTAATTTCACTCGGATTCATGTCCCTAATAATTTCGGAAAGTTTTTCAGGATGGCCAATTTTAAAATCCATTTCCGATTTAACTTCCGGATAAAATCTGTAATTAAGATTATACTTTTTAATAAAAGAAGCGACTATATCATGAAAATTATCCTTAGCTACTAAGAAAACATTTGATTTTTTTCCTTCAAAACCGTAGTATATAGTTTTACCTTTTTTAATAATATCTGGCAAATCTTCTTTAGCTGCCTTTGGCATTCTAATAAACTTGTAACCGTAGCCGAAAGTTGTTGAATTGTTATTTTGAATTTGCATAATTTTACCCCCGATTATTACTAAAACCCGTAAAAACTTTTTTTGCATGTAAAGTTTTGTAAAGTTTTTTTCAAAAAAAGGCAATTTTTTTAACCTTCAAACGTTAGTATTAGTAAGAAGCTAAATTAATAGTAAGTTGTAACAAAAGGAGTGATCAATTATGTCAGATGAAATGATGGTACAAAATTCCAGACCTTCAGCAGTACCGTATTTATTAGGTGGTGCGGTAGTAGGTGCAGGGTTAGGAGCAGCATCCCCTTGGGGCTTTACAAAACCAAAATATGCATCTTTTGATGATGTTTTAAAGGAATACAAAGACAACGACAAATTCACAAAATCAAAAGAGGCTGCAAAAGGCGATGACGCTAAGAAAGCGTATGAGACAATTGACAAAGAATTAGAAGCTTATACAAAAGTTCAAGCTGAAGCTGACAAAAAAGTTGCAGAATTAACTGAACAACATAGTGCATGGTCAGAAACCCTGACAAAAGATGAAACAGCAAAAACTATTATTAATGAATTAGAAACAGCTAAAAACAATGTACAACCGACAAAAGATGCTTTACTGGCAAAAGTCAAAGACGGTATCAAGAACGGCGAAATTGCAATCGAAGGTCTTTCTAAAGATGATGCAGCAAAATTAGAAGATTCAGCCTTGAAAGAAAAAGCTGAAGCATTCATCAAAAATAGTACTGATACAGCAAAAGAAAAATTCAAAGATGAATTCGAAAAATTAGAAGAAGTAACAAAGAAAGTTACTGATAAAACTACAGAATTGGAAAAAAGAGCTGCCGAATTAAATGTGGATAAAGACAAGATTAGAACCGTTTCCGATGAACATAAAAAATTGATTGACGAAGCAGCAAAAAAAGGTTCGGATGCAAAATCTAAAGCAGAAAAAGCAATAAAAGAATCTATGGAAAAACTCAAAGGACCAAAGAGATGGCTTAATGCGGTTGTGCTGGCAAGCGCACTTGCACTCGGTGCATTGGCATTAAGACCGAAAGCCGATAATAACATCTAGTTCTCAGATTGATCAGATTGATTACAACTTTTGTTTACAAAAAAAGAGGCTGTCCAAAAAACGCGGACAACCTCTTTTTTATAGACATGAAAAAATCGTCTTGAGCGTTATTCCTCCCATAAGGTGTGGGGGTAAAGGGGTAAAGGGGCGTTCGCAGGACGGTAGGGGTAAAGGTAGGGCAAAGAACCCCGTCATTCTGAATTTTCCCCCCGTCATTCTGAGTTTTCCCCACGTCATTCTGAATTTTTTCCCCCCCCCCGTCATTCTGAGCGAAGCGAAGAATCCATTTAAAATAAAAGAGATCCTTCGGTCGCTTTGCTCCCTCAGGATGACAAAATACGTCATTCTGAGGCTTTAGCCGAAGAATCCCTAAAATTTATTTCTACGATGTCTACTTCTCAACATACTTGCGTAAGCCGTCATTATAGAATCGTCTTAAATCATCCGGAATATAATCTATTCCACCAAGTTTCTCCATTACTTCATCGAACTGCTTTTTGTAGTTAATTCTCTGATCTTTATTAGCGTCAATAGCAAGATGTGCGATTGCTCTCAAGTCATCAATAGTTGCTTTTTGATCATTGTTTCCATTAGCTTGAGCGTATTTTGCCTTATATTGTTTGACTTTTTTGTCAACCGTCCTATCATATCCGTCAGCATCATCTGCTAAACTTTTGAAGTTTGCTTCTTTAACTTTGTCGTTTGCATCTATTTTTTCTATTAAAACTCTTTGAGCATTTGCGAAGTCCTCTCGTGCTTTTTTGATTTTATCTACTTCCTCTTGAGCCTTGTTTACTTCTTTTTGCATTAGTTCTACTTTCTCGTTTGCTGCTTTTTCTGCGGCTACAGCTTTATCATATTCATCCTTTACGCTAGAATAAGAAGAATCCGAAGTTGATAACTCGGCACACTTAGCCAACGCTTTTTTTGTAGCATCTTGAGCTTTTGTTAAATCTTGTTGAGCTGTTGACAGATTCGATTCCTGTGTGCTAAGAGTATTCTCTGCTTCCTGCAATTTTGCGTCATTATATTCATCAAGAATCTTTTTATCTTGAACCTCTTTTTTTGCTTTATCAGCATCCATTTCTAAAAGTTGGGTTAGGGTTGTAGAATCATTACCAAATACACATTTAAAAGCATTTTCTACTGATTGTTGTTGTTTTTCCGCTGCTTCTTTTTCTGCTTTCTTTTCAGCTGCTTTGTTTGCTCTTGCGCTTGCAATCCAGCTGAGTCCGATATTTCCTAAAATGTTCGTAATAGTATAACCTATACCCCAGCCAAGTGCGTTATTGCTGTTACCGCATCCGCAGCCATAGCTAAAGTTAGAAAGACCGCAGTTATTAAAATTCCAGATACTGTTAAGACCGTTTACTCCGGAAAATAAATCGGCGATACCCATACCATATTGATATCCGCCCATTTGGCATCCGCCGTAGTTCATAAATATATTGTTGTTTAAGCTGTTGTACATATCTTCTGTTTCCAAGTTATATCTTATATATATTAAGTATATAAAAAAATCCTAATTTTACATTTTGAAAAATTTGTTACAAAACTTAACAAAGAGGGCAAAGAGAGTTTGCAGAAAAACTTCGTTTTTCTTCGCAAACTTCGAGGTACAGTTTCGGGGGTAAATATTTTGACTTGTATCACTACTGACTTGGAAGGAAAATGTA
>CALYTW010000002.1 GCA_945487905.1 uncultured cyanobacterium | reverse complement strand
CTTAAAACTATAAATACAAAGCGCAAGATGTGTGAACTCTTACGCTGTAGTATAGTTTTATAAAAAGATTGTTGTATATGCTATTTAATATTGTTTTTTGTTAAACTTGCCTTTAATCCTCTGGCTAAATCGTGTCTTCCACTTTTTTCGTATATAGCAGTCATGGATTCTAAGAATTTAAGATTATCTATATTTGGATTAGAAACTGTTTCTTTTTCGGTTGTAACAGTAGTTTTCTTAGGCATAGTTTGTACAGCTTGCTGAACCGGATTGCTTGCTGTTATAACAGAAGACATAGTTACAGGCTCCTGTGTCGGCATCGGCTTTCGTGCATAATTCCTTAATCTTGGATTGTGAATTTGCATAGGCGCTGTTTCATAAGGATTTTTGTTTTCGTTTTTATATGCATTTAATCCGTAATTTACTGTTGTAAAAGGTTTTGTCAGATTTGAATTCGGATAATATCCGATTGGCTGTTGGACACCGCCGTAGTTTGCATTGTCAAATCCTGCTTGCTGTGAAAGTCCGATTTTTATTTCAGGTTCTTTACGCTTGAATAATCTTATTGCGGCAACTGCAAACAGCGTTACTAAACCAAATGTAATCAATTTGTTAGGCATATCACTGCTAGGAGCTTCTTCTAATGAATCTTTAATTCCGTTTAGTGTATAATTAGCTTTCAATCTGTTGTACAAACTTGATGTCTTTGCTGTTTCAATATCTTCTTTGTAAATTGGTGCATAACTTTCGATAGGTCCGCTCAACTTTAACGCAGAAGATGCTGAAGATGCCGTTTTGACAGGAGCAGGTGTTACTGCATCAAAAGAAACTGTTGCTGATTCGGCATTGTCTGCCTGAAAGAATATACTAACACCGCTTCCTTGTTGTTCTACCATTACCGTATCAACATTAGAAACATTATTATATACCGTATTCAATGTTTTTGAAGCTCGTATATCTTTTAATGTTAAATTTATCTGATTCGGTGCTTGAACCGTTTTCTTAACATCAACCGCTTTGTCCGAAACAAGCACAATATTATATGTATCTTTAATCGGCTCAATTTCAATTGTTTGCAAAACATTATCTTCTGCAAACACACTCATTGCAGAAAAAACTATACCAAATAACAACACTGCTCTTTTCATAAATACAATCTCTCTCCCTTGATTATAGTGTACATGTTTGTCATGCCCGAAACATCAATCAAGGGATTAAATTGTGAATTGACCATTTGGTCTATATTGATTACTTTTGGGTATATTTATTGAGAAATGAAATCATATTTAAAGCTTTATATTTACCTTTTGAATAAAGGTTAAGAGCGGTTTTACATCCGATACAGGAGGTCAAGACGATTTTTGCGCCAGTGTTTTCAAAATCTTTTCGCTTAATATGAAAAAGTTTTTTCATAACGGACAATTCTTTAGGCTTGGATATTCCGTTTAAACCGCAGCATAAATTATATTTTTCTGATTTTACATATTCCAGATTTTCTACAGAATTAAGGATAGTTTCGATATCTTCGTAATTATGCATATTGCAGGGCTTGTGATAAGTAACTTTAATCTTATTTTTTAATTTTGATTTATAATTATTTTCTCTCAGGAATTCATATATGTTTTTTACTTTTAATTTAGACAAAAAATCTTTGTCTTCATCATTACTACACCATTTTTCATAGCTTTTAAGAGCTTTTTCACAGCTTGCACAAGCAGTGACGACTTCTCGTATTTCATTTTTCCTTAAAATACTGATATAACTGTTCATACATCCTTTTAAATTTTCAAAATCCCCTCTGGTATAATAAGGAATCCCACAGCAATTGAATTTTGGGGATATAACTTCTATATTAATACTGTTTAAAATATTAACTACAGCTGTATTTCCGATTAATTTATCCCCGCATCCGCCAAAATAAATTACCTTTTTGTCAAAAGTTTTACTTTTTTTATTTCTTGCAAATATGGATAAAACATTTAACATCAGACCGAATAGGAAATGTTTTTGAGCAAAAGACTTTAGTTTTTCCAATTTATCGGTTTTAAAATATTCATATTTAGCTGAAGCAATTATATCAACGGCATTGATACCGCTGGGGCAGAATTCGGAGCATTTTCCGCATTTCAGGCAGAGATCGAGATAACGGTTAAGAGATTTTGTCATTTGTAATTTGCCGTCAATCAAGCCTTTAAGCATAATGAACTGACCTCTTGAAACAGTGCAGTCATTTCCGGTAATCTGATATAGCGGGCAAACAGCCTGACACAGCCCGCATTTAGAGCATTTGTGGATTTTTTCTCTTAAATCTCTAAGTTCTTTCATAATATAATTCTATCAAGCGTAGATTCGATATTCAATAATATATTGCTGCTTATTTTTTCTTTTTTTCACTTCTCGTTCGAACGGATATTCTAATTGAAGTGCCTGTAAAACCGAAAGCTTCCCTAAGTTTGTTTTCCAGATACCTCTTATAATGTTCCTTGAGCAGGTTTTCATCATTTGCAAATAAAACAAACATCGGAGGATGAATAGAAGCCTGTGTAGAATAAAGGATTTTAAGCTTTTTGTTTCTTATAGTCTGTGGCGGATTAAGTGCATAGGCTTCATTAATAACCTTGTTTAAAAGCCCTGTTGATACCCGTTTTGTACATTCAGCATAAACTTCTTCTGCCATTGTAAATATTTGATTAAGCCTTTGATGAGTAACTGCGCTTATATATATTTTAGGAATAAAGCTTAAGAATGAAAGCTCGTTTGATATCATTTTTTCAAATTTATTAATTGTATTTGATTTTTTATCTTCAACTAAATCCCATTTGTTGATTGCAATAATCATACCTTTTCCGGCTTCATTAATAATTGATGCAATTTTTTTATCCTGATCTGAAATCCCTTTTTCTGCTTCAACGGCATCAATTACCAAAACAGCTACATCACAATCTCTTATTGAGCGAATAGCTCTGTCCACCGCAAATTTTTCAACACCGTAATCCACTTTTGATTTTTTACGAATACCCGCTGTATCAATAATTATAAAGTCTCTGTTATTATATTTTAACTTTGAATCAATACTGTCACGGGTTGTACCGGAAATATCCGATACAATAACCCTTTTTTCGCCCAGCAAAGAGTTGACAATAGACGATTTGCCGGCATTAGGACGACCTACAATCGCAATTTTTATTGTATTATCTTCTTCAATTTCATTTTCTCTCTCAAAATCTTTTGTTATTTCTTCCAACAGATCTCCGACACCTCCTGAACCGTGCAAAGCCGAAATGGCGATAGGTTCTCCTATGGCAAGAGAATAAAAATCACTCAGCATTGTGATTTGATTGCTTGAATCCACTTTGTTTACAGCCAGAAAGATTTGTTTTCCGGATTGTCTTAAAATATATGCAATATCTTCATCAACAGATGTAACACCTTCTTTTCCGTCTACTATGAATATAATTTTTTCAGCTTCCTCGCACGCTATCCGTGCCTGATCATAAATAGAAAGCATTATTTCATCTTCGTCTCCCGGAACAATACCACCGGTATCAATAACCGTAAATAATTTATTCTGCCATTCAACATCAAAATAAATTCTGTCACGGGTAACTCCTGGCAGGTCATCAACAATTGACTGCCTTTTCCCGACTAAACGGTTTACAAATGTGGATTTTCCTACATTAGGTCTTCCGACTACTGCTACGATAGGTTTTCTTTTCATACAATTATTTTATCATAAACTACGTTTTTATATATTGAATTATTTTACAATGGCATCTGCAACTTCTCTGAATGCACCATCGCCGGATTTAGAGCCGGTAATTTGTATATGCGGAATTTCCCGTATTTTTTGTATCGCAGTTGGTACGGTAATTGCATATTTTGCTCTGCAGAGTGCATCATAATCATTTACATCATCTCCGATATAAACCCATTCTTCATCATTTAATTTATATTTTGATATAATTTGTTCAACAATTTCAAGTTTTTTTCGAATACCTTGATAATTTTCAACTTTAAATTTTTCTGAAATTATATCAATAGCTTTATTTTTTTCGCCGGAAATTATGCATATTTTATAGCCGTTTTTATACAAAATAGAAAAACCCATAACGTCTTTGAAATTAATTTTACGGCTCATTTTTCCATCTTCATCAACATAAACGCAGTTGTCCGTCACAATTCCGTCAAAATCTGTAATAACCATTTTTATTGTTGAGGGAAGGTTTATCATTTAACCCTCCTGAGTTTTTCAATTATAGGGATTTCTCTTTCGTATACACGCTTTTTGCCATTACCTAAAACAACCGGAACCTGTCTGATATCACGAATCATATGGTATAATCCTGCAGTTTCAAGACTGGCGGCCTGATCAGACCCCCAGTTAGTTCTGTCTGTAGTGATGTGGCGTTCAACAGAGCAAGCACCAATTGCTACTGCCAATATTGAGGGCGTAATACCACGTTCATGACCGGAGTATCCTACTGGACAATTAAATTCTTCTTTTAATATTTTTATTGCATTCAGATTCATTTCATCTGCATTTGAAGGATATGTTGAAGTACAGTGATAAATAATTAAGTCTTTTTTACCTAAAACTTTTACGGCATGTTTAATTTCTTCCATTGTACTCATACCCGTAGAAAGTAAAATCGGCTTTCCTTTTGAACGGGTATATTTTAATAAATTATCATCCGTCAATGATGCGGAAGCTATTTTATAACAAGGAATATCGAATTTTTCCATAAAATCAACTGATTTTTCATCCCAGCATGAAGCAAACCAAAGAATACCCTTCTTCTTGCAATATTTGTCAATTTCTCTGTATTCCTTTATACCGAATTCTAACCCTCGTTTTAAATCTCCGTTAGTATTTCCGAAAATACTTTTTCTTTCTTTTGCTAATTCTTCTTTTGTATAAACTATATCAATCGTTCTTTTTTGAAATTTAACAGCATCACAACCAGTTGTAACCGCAATATCTATCATTTTTTTTGCCAGTTCAACAGAACCGTTATGGTTAATACCTATTTCTGCGACCACAAAACACGGACACTTGTCTCCTACATACCTGTCTGCTATTTTTACTTTTGTCACTTTTCTCTCCCGATTTATTAATAAATCCAAATCCTACATATACTTTTTATAAAGAGTGAAGTCATCAGGATCAACGATATGCTCCTTTGCACTGTCTTCTTCTGGTTTATTATTTTGCAAGCTTTCAGTTTGCTGGGTAAATAATGAATCAATTATTACATCAGGATTTTCTTCGGTTTGCTCAGCCTCTTTTTCAACTTCGCTGTTTTTTTCATAAGCTTTTGCATTGTTTTTTAAGGACTCTTTATGAATTTTTGTTGCAAGTTTTGAAAAGCCTATTGAAGGGATTTCAATCTTAGGAATTTCGATTTTGGGTATTTTTATTGTAGGAATCTCTATATGAGAAAATTCTTCCTCTACCGCACCATCTTCCGTTACTACGCCCAAATCTTTTATTAACTGTATTGCACCCGAAGATGCGCCGATAAGCATCCTCTTTCCGTCAAGTTCGATAACGTGAAGGGTTTTGTTGTTACCTAGGGCCGTTGTGGAAATTACGGATGCCTGAGATTTTGCAAGCACACCCTGCTGGCGTTTAAGAACATTCATATTTGCTTTGTTAAGTTTTGTGTACAAAATCTGGGCAAGATAAATCAAAAGTATTGTGAATAATAAAGCAAAAAGAACTTGAATTAAATCGATATCGTGTCCGACAGAACCGCCACCAACAATGGAAGATGCTCCGGTATTTCCTGAAATAGTTGACGCTTCTGCACTTTGAGCGTATGCTGCCAGCGGATCAGGTAAATCAGGGAGAATTTCAAATTTCTCAACAGCAAAGCATATCGTGGCATTTAGCCAACAATATATTGCCAAAAAATACTCCATAAACTTCTTCATTTATTAATACCCTGATTTCTGATATAATTATATCATGAAAAATATTTTTTGGTCTAATAATCATGTTTTTTTACAATTCTGAACATATACTTTTATTTTTTTTAGGAGTTTGCCTGATAACTGCAATAGTGTTTTTGACAGTAATCTCTGTTAAACTTGCAATTGCATTAAAAAATGAAAGAAAGCGCTGGAATAATATTAACGATTATATAGGAGATGTTACAAGAACGGTTAATTCTGTCAGATATGGTAATTTGTCAAAAAAAATAAGCAGTTTTGATACTCCGGACTCAAAGGATTTAACGGAGAGCTTGAACAGAATGATAGAGACTCTGCATGACAGAGAAACTATGATTGATGAATATCGGGCTGAGCTTGTAAAACAAAATCAAATTCTGGAAGCGACTATTAATTCTTTGTCAGACGGATTGATTATTACTGATACTGACGGATTAATTCTCAGAACGACAACTCTGGTCGCAATGTGGTTTGGAACAGACGGAAAGGACATTCCAGGACACAATCTGTTTGAATATATAGAAATGAAAAACAAACGTCCGCTTTCTACGTGGAAAGATAATGATGTAGTGTTGTTAAACGACAAGGCTTCAAATTTTACGGCAAGCACAGTTAAATTGAAACTTGAAGATAAAAAACCGAAATATATTGTAATTTTAAAAAATGTTACTGACCAAAGAGAATTGGAAACCCTGAAAGAAGACTTTGTTGCTACATTGACTCACGACTTGAAAGTTCCAATTATTGCAGAAACCAATATGATAGAGCTTCTTTTGGGGGAAACTTTCGGCAAAATAAGTGAAAAACAGTTTGTAGCATTGAAAAACATGCAGTCATCAAATAAAGAATTGCTTGGTTTGGTTCAAACGGTTCTCGATACTTATAAAGTCGGGAAAATGACACTTTATAAGGAAAATATAATGTTGAAATCGTTTTTGGGGGAAATAATAGAAGAAATGACTCCAATTGTAAAAAAATCAAAAAATGATATAGAGCTTATTCTTGAGAGAGATATAAGGGTTTTTGCCGATAAGTTTCAATTAAAGCGTGTAATCAAGAATCTTATCCAGAATGCAATATCGTATGGTACACCGAAAACTCCCATAGAAATTTCAATAGGAGAAATTCCGAAATATGTCACAATAAAAGTAACCGATCATGGTGCCGGAATTTCCAAATCTGATATAGATAAAATTTTCAATAAATACTATTCGGCTTCAAAAAAATTTAGAAAAATTGGGACAGGTTTGGGGTTATATCTGGCTTTTCAGATAATTAAAGCCCATAACGGCGAATTGATTGTTGACAGTGAAGAAGGGAAGTATACGGAATTTTGCATAAAAATTCCAGTATAAGAAAAAAAAGCCCCGAATTGGGGCTGTTGGAATTAAGAATAGCTGGAAGTATGAAAAAGATTTAATAATTATATTTAACTCTAATAAACTTTCCTTTGCTATCCCATAAACGGCTAATTTTTGTTATTTACATATTAAACAAACGGGTATTGTATGATAGAATAGTATTATGAAGATTTGCTTTATACCTATTGATAACAGACCGGTTTGTTATAACCTTGCAATTGATATTGCATCAATTGATGACGATATTGATTTAATGATTCCTCCTCGTGAGTATTTGGGCAGTCTGACCAAAATAGCTGATATTGATAAAATTTTAAATTGGCTGGAAGATGTACCAATGTGTGATGCAATAATTCTCTCTCTTGATACAATTGCATACGGCGGATTAATTCCGTCTAGACGAGGGAAAGAAAGTTTAGAAGAGATTAAAGAACGCATTTGTAAATTAAAAGATATTTTAAAAGTGAAAAATGCTAAGATTTATGCATTTTCAAGTATAATGCGAATTCCAAACAACAATTACAATGAAGAAGAAAAAGAATACTGGTCTGAATACGGTAAAAATATTTTTGAATACTCTTACAATCTTGATAAATTTGGAAAAGCGGATTCCTCAAAAATACCCGATGAAATTTTAAATGATTATTTGAAGGCGAGAAAGCGAAATTTTGAAATTAATAAAATCTACCTTGAATGGCAGAAGGAAGGTTTTTTTGATACACTGATTTTTTCAAAAGATGATTGTGCTGAATTCGGATTGAATGTAAAAGAAGCACGAGAGTTAGAAAAGTCAGGCGGATTTACAAAAACCGGTGCGGATGAAATTCCGTTGACTCTTATGGCTCGTTCAATTGAAAAGGACATAAAGGTTTATGTTCAATATACCGAGCCTGATTGTACAGATCTGATTTCAAACTATGAAGATGTTTCGATTGAAAAATCTGTTCTTGGTCAGCTTGAGTTGGGTGGTTTTAAGCGGGTAAATGATATTAATGAATCGAACATTGTGTTGATAGTAAATAATTTTAGAGAAAAACAGGGCGAAATTGTTATGGGCTGGGGGGTAAATGTAAAAAATAAAAACGATTATTCCTTTAATTCTATAATACAGGAAAAGCCCTTTGCTGTTGCAGATGTTCGAAATGCAAATGGTGCAGACAATGATTTTGCAGAGAAGTTGCTAAATACATTCAAGAATAAAAATATTTACCCCTTTTTAGGATATGCAGGCTGGAATACTTCTGCAAATACAATAGGAAGTTTACTTGCAGGTGTAAAAGTCGCATATAATGCTGAAAAATATAACGAACAGGCTTTTAAAAGATTACAGATGATTCGATTCCTTGACGATTGGGCTTATCAGGCAAATGTAAGGGAGCAAATTGACGAGCCTTGTGATATAAAAGCCATGATGAAACCTTATATAGAGAGATTGTCCGAGGTATTTAATTATAAAATAGATTATTCTACGGTTACATTTACCCACCCTTGGAACAGAAAATTTGAAATAGAAGTTGACTTATAAAAAAAAATCATTATAACCATGCCAGACTCCCTTAATTGGATGATTTTAGCAAAAATTATTAAAGACAGCCTGAAATTCTGACGATTAGCATGGGAGAAATGAGGTAGCAACTATGCAAATAAACGGCGGTGTAAGATTTTGCGAACAAGGTATTAAGGCTTCAATAAGGGCAATGCATGTTCAAAGCGAAGTTCTCGGTATGATTAACGAAAATATTACAGGCTTTGATAAAATTGGGTTTCAAAGACGAGAGCCTGTTGTTTCTGCATTTACGGAATATATAGGAATCCATGGGCTTTCAAGTACAATAGATGATCAGCTCGGTCGTATTATGGTTTCCAAAAATCCCCTTGATATTTCTATGGCAAACAGGGGATATTTTCAAGTCCAAACCCCGGAAGGTGTAAAACTTACCCGTGACGGAAGGTTTAAATTCGATAAACTCGGCAACCTTCTCAATCTTGAAGATAACCCTGTTCTTTCGGATGCCGGCATGCCGATAAAACTTCCTGTAGTTCCGGGAAACCCTTCAGAAGTAGTTGTTAATTCAAAAGGTAAGATTAGTGTATACGATAAAAAGACAAATGAAATGCTTGAAGCAGGATATTTGGGAATAGTTGATTCGAACGGATTGGCGGTTCTTGATCCAGATGTAAAGCAGGGATACAACGAGCATTCCAATGTCATTCTTCAAAACGAGTTTTTGGCTATAAAACCGGTTGTAAGAAATTTTGAAGCTAACAGACAGATATTTTTAATGGAAAGCCAAAATCTTCAAAAAGTTATTCAGCAATTAGGTTCATCTTCATAGGAGAATTGAATTATGTATAATATGCAGGCAGTAGTTAGAAAAAACATAAATAACGCATCAATACAGTTTGAAAAACTGGGTTATATTGCAAACAATCTTGCAAACTACAATACAGTAGCCTATAAAACTAATCGTTTTGAGCAAATACTTCGTGAAGACGGTTATGTAGACGGTGCTATAAGGACAAATGCTTTACAGGGTTCGATAAGAATAAGCAAAAATCCTTATGACGTTGCTATTAACGGCGAAGGTTATATACCTGTAGTTTCTCCTGACGGAGAAGTTCAATATACCCGTGATGGTTCTTTTAAACGAGGTGCAAACGGATATTTACTCACTGTTGACGATTGGATGGTAGGCGATGGAATAAAAATTCCTGCAAACTCTTATAAATTTGAAATTAGACCGAACGGAGATGTTATGAATTACGACAACGCCGGATCTTTACCTGAAAAAATAGGTACAATTCCTATTGTACAGTTCGATTCTCCGGAATCTTTAGAGCAGGGTCATAATAACAAAATGGTTATAACAGAAGATTCAGGAATGCCAAGAATAGTTAAAAACGAAGAAAATATAAGACAATATGCAACAGAAGTTTCAAACACAAATATATATGACGAATTAAATGATTTGATGAGAATGAATACGTCGGTAATCGCAAGTTTGAATCTGATGAAGGTTGCAGACGATATGTATAACAAGGCAATTAACTTAAATCAATAAGGATGATATAAGATGACATTTACAAGTTTAGATTCACTGGGCAAAACAACATTGATGATGGATTTGATTTCACAAAGACAAAGAGCTTTGGGTTCAAATATTGCAAATGTCGACACTCCGGGGTATGTTCGCAGAGATATCGATTTTTCACAATATTTGGGTTCAATGAACAGTCCTATAGAAACAAAACTTTCGACCGCTCTGGGGCCTTCAGGCATGATTGAAGACAGAAAGGAAGAAGAAATTGATGTAGCGAAAGAATTATCGGAAATTCAGAATAATTCTTTGATGTATACAATGGCGACACGAAGAATGTCCAACATAATTACACAAATGAAGACAGTAATTAACGTAGGAAAGTAGGTGCTTTATGAGTATTTTAGAGTCAATGAATATAGGTCAAAATGCTTTAAGAGCACATGGTTTAAGACTTGATATTCACGCAAAAAACATTGCTAATATTGATACTCCGAATTATGTGAGAAGAATCCCAGTGTTGAATGCTTCTGAGGATATATCGTTTCACGGCTTGATGAACACAATGAAGAATGACGTATTCGGAACCGGAACATTGCCTTATTTACAGGGAGGGGTAGTATTTAACGGATGCGTAGAAGATCCTACGGTAGGGGAAAAAATTTATTCTCCGGGTCATCCTGATGCAGATGCAAACGGTTATATAAGAGCTTCAAATGTGAATGCGATGGTCGATATGGCGGATGCTATAATGGCACAAAGAGCTTACGAAGCCAACCTTGCTCTTATAAATATATCCCGTTCAATGGCTAATAGAGCTACTGAAATTGGCAGATCATAATTAACGAAATATATATTTTGTTAAGAGCACTTAAACCTTTACTTTTACATTTATCTATGGTCTAATTTAGTTATAGGGTTAATTGATAATATAGAGGAGAGGTTATGAAAGCTGAAGAAAGAACTTTTGTGGCAATTAAGCCTGATGGTGTAAAGAGAGGAATAATAGGAAAAATCGTTCAAAGATTTGAGGATAAAGGCTTTAAAATTGTCGGGATGAAACTTTTGCAAGTTACACAGGATATGGCTGCCAAACACTATGAAGAACACAAGGAGAAATTTTTTTACAACCGCTTGATATACTATATTACTAGCGCACCGATTGTAGCAATGGTTGTTCAAGGATACAATGCAGTAGAAAGTGTCCGTCACATTGTTGGTGCAACGAATCCTTTAAAAGCAGATGTAGGAACTATTCGTGCTGATTTTGCACAGCTTATGGAATACAACGTTGTGCATGCCTCTGATTCTTTACCGAGTGCGGAAAGAGAAATTAATATCTATTTTAAACCCGAAGAAATTTATGACAATTGGCAGTCTATGTCGGAATTGATTGCTTATGACGAAGAAAGATATAATCAGCAAGGTCTGTAAAGACAGCTATGCAGCTTAAGCAGATGTTAGGCTAAGAAATTATGAACGAGGTATTTGATAACTTTAGCTATAAATTAGTCCATGTAGACAAGAAAACAGGCGCAAGGGCAGGTGTTTTGCATACTCCTCACGGCGATATTTTGACCCCGATTTTTATGCCTGTAGGAACAAATTCTACTGTCAAACTTGTTACAAATAATAATCTTTATGATACTGGAGCACAGATAATTTTAGCAAACTCATATCATTTGTACCTAAGAGCCGGACACAAGTTAATTGAGGAATTTGGCGGAATCCATGGATGGATGAATTGGAATAAGCCGGTTTTGACGGATTCCGGCGGATTTCAAGTGTTTTCGCTTGCGCATTTGAGAAAAATTTCCGAAGAAGGGGTGGAATTTAGAGATCCCAAGGATGGAAAGAAACATTTTATAAGCCCCGAGGTTTCTATGGAGATACAACAGTCAATCGGAGCAGATATAATTATGGCATTTGACTGGTGTGCGCCTTATCCTTGCGATTATGATACGGCAAAGGAGGCAATGGAAAGGACTCACAGATGGCTTGAAAGATGCATTAAGGCAAAAACTTCCGTAAACCAAGCTTTGTTTCCGATTTGTCAGGGTGCATTTTATGATGACTTAAGACGTGAAAGTGCGGCTTTTGTATCATCAATTCCTGCGGTCGGCTATGCAATAGGCGGACTTAGTGTAGGCGAGGATAAAGACACAATGAATCATTTTGTTGAATTTACAGCTCCTCTTTTACCGCATGACAAGCCGAGATACCTTATGGGTGTAGGGACTCCCGAAGATTTACTTGATGGAATAAAGCGTGGTATTGACATGTTTGATTGCGTTTTACCGACAAGAAACGCAAGACACGGTTCATTTTTTACCTCAAACGGAAAATCCCAAATCAAAAACGCATCTTATCAGGAAGACCCAAAACCGCTAGATGAAAGTTGTGATTGTTATACTTGCAAAAATCATACCAGAGCTTATATAAGACATCTTTATAAATGCGGAGAAGGAACAGCGCAAGCGCTGATTTCGATACATAACATTAAATTTTTAATAGATTTTTCACAAAAAGCCCGTCAGGCAATTTTAGAGGACAGGTTTGAAGAATTCTATAATGAAAATATGGAAAAATTATCCTAAACAATATTTACATTTCTTAATGTATTTCCGAAATAATAGCAATTTTTGGATTATATATGACTTTATCATGATATGGAAAAATTATTGGGGGATTCTATGCCGGAAATTAATCAAAATTATGAAACTCAGTATCAACAAGGAGCTCCTTATGCAGGGGTAAATACAGGGGTAAATGGCGGATACACTCAGCCGCAATATCCGTATGGATATCAACAAATGCCTGTTCAGTCTCAATTGTCCGTAAGGGATGAGTTTGTTTCTCAGCATAAGAAAAACGGGCTTGTTGAAAGATTATATAACGGTATAAAGAACCTTACAGGCTTAGGCTTGGGTTCCAAGAAAACTGAAGAAATTGTGAAGAAATATGAAAACGGAGAAATTTCGGAAGAACAGGCAAGAGAAAAAATACAAAAATACAGAAGTTCACAGGCTAATTCCGCACAGGTCGTAGGTGATGCAATATCTATGACAGGTGCTATTACAACATATCTGTACACTAATAAACAGATAGTAGAAGAGGCGCCAAAAGCATATTTACGCAAACAACATGGAATTGTTAAGGAAAAAGGAGAAAAATCTTCGCAAGACATGCTATCTTTATTTAGCAAAAAAAATAAAGGTTTGAAACTTTCTGAATCCCAATTGGTAGAAGCATTTAAGAGCAGAAAGGGGGTAAATTTAAAGCTTGCTTTATTTACCTTTGCAGGTGCCGGTACAGCTAAGTTGTTATTCGGAATAATTAACAGAATTGGTTCTAAAGAATTTGTTACGGATAAGAATGAATTTAACGGAGCAAAAACACCTTATGATAAGTCGATGTACAGCCAAGTTCGTAAGCAAGACAGAAGAGATAAACGTGCTGCAAACTTTAGAAACTTCTGTTCAGGTGCAATCAATGGTGCAGCAGTACCGCTTTTAGGCCTTGTCGGCGGTATAGTCGGTGTTCCTCTGTACTTTGCAATTAACAGCTTGAACAGATTCTTTATCGGAAATCACACAGATGAAGACAAATCGTTCTCTAAATATTTTGAAAACATCAAGAATAACGGTATTTTAGGTGCAACTCTTGCCCTTGGTGTCGGTATTCCGGTTGCAATCAAGACTCATAGGATGTCAGTGTTTGAAAAATATTCCAAACAAGCTGTTAAAAAATTAGAAAATACAAGATTTACTGAAAATATGTTTAACGGAAAGTCCAATTATGAAGAACTAAGCGAAATCTTGTTAAATGATAAGGCTATATCAAAGATAATTGAAAAAGATGCATCATTGAATAGATGGAATTATGAAGCCTTGTCAGAAGAGGAATTACAAGCCTTGGCACAAGAATTAATTGATACGAACTTCTTTGCAGCAAAAATGAAACAGATATCTAATGACGGTTCTTCTCTTGCAAGAGTCTTGAAAGAAGATCTCAAACCTACAAGAACAATCGACAAAGCTCAGCAATATATTGATAAAGCATTTGGAGAAGGCGAATATACATTAGTTAAAGATCACTACTGCTTGGGTGTTGGTACTGTTGCTGAGACTTACTTTGCAAAAGGTAAAGACGGAAAAGAAGTTTGTATAAAAGTTATCAAAGAAGGCATTAATGCGGACAAAATCAGAAGAGATGCGGAGGCATTTAAGGCAATAATTGATAAATTAACAATCAATCCGGCAACAAACAAACCTTATACAGATGCTGAAAAGAATATTTATAAGCAAAACATTGATAACCTTATGGAAGGTGTTTTAAAGGAAATTGATCTTGCAAATGAAATGCGTGCGGCAGAAAAGCTTGCTAAAGAGACAAAATATGCAAAGGTTGTAAAAGGTATTAAGGTCAGCGATGATAATAGTGCCTATGTAATGGAACGTGCACAAGGTATAAGTCTTGAATCATTAATGAACTTGAACGAAGCATATTCATACAGAGAAAATCTGCTAAAAACGATAAATGATGGCGCGGGTAACATCTTAGATAATCTAAATGGTGCAATTGGTGCAGACTTAGCTGAAATGCAAATGAAGGGCTCTCCGTTGCAAGCTATAATTAAGGATTACACATTGACAAAAGAAGAAAAACTTGCCAAAATTAACGAATTTATTGACAAAATAGAAGCAAAAACTCCGTCGCACGGAAATATAAAACTTGAACCGGAAGATATCAAAAATCTGATTAGTGAGTATCAACAAGTACTTGTTGAACAATATAACAGAATTGGTGTGGACGGCAAGGTTGTTCATGGGGATATTCACCCGGGTAACATCTTTATAGATATAGATGCGTTGAAAAATATGTCTAAACCTAATAAAGCACAGGAAATTTGGACAAATGTTACAGGTAAAGTAAATCGTAAAAACCATGGCATATTTACTCTTATTGATACAGGTAATGTAATTGAACTCAGCAAAGAACAATCTATAAGCCTGCTCAACCTTTCATCATATATAGAACACGGCAACTATCAGAAGATTGCTGAATACGTAATGCAAGGGGTTGAAGGAGAAGCTTTGGGCGGTCGGACAAAAGAAGAAGCTACAAAAATCATTTCAGACCAATTAAAAGCATGTTTTACTGATACAACAACTTCTCTTGAAGTTATGACAACAGATAATCTTTTGAAATTAACGTCTAATATTATGAAAAAACACGGTATTGTACCAAATGATACTCAATTGAATTTGAATAAAGCAATACAATCTGCTAATAACTCTTATGAAGCACTGGTAAAAGGTTTGTTAGATGGCAGATTGGCAAACTTCAATCTCTTTAAAACAATGTTTGGCCGTACTGAGGGTGCAAGTGACAGTTCATTCTTAATGCAAATTAAGCGGAACATGGAAAAAGCTCAGGAAAAAGAAAACTTACGTAATATGTCAGTAGCAGAAAGACGCCAACAGCAAAAAATGGAAGGAAATCTGAAAGAAAATACAGTGGAATATCATATTTACAAATTGAAACAGGGTTTAGCCGACAAGCCGAAAAAACAACAATCTCCATTTGGTGAAATACTTAGTTAAAGGGAAATAGAATAATCTTTTATGCAGGAAATAATTATCGGAAAAACGTACAAGCACTTTAAAGGGAATATGTACAAAGTTGTTGGATTAGCAAAGCATTCCGAGACACTGGAAGATATGATTGTGTATGAATCCCTGGGAAATAATACGCTTTGGGTTCGTCCAAAGTCCATGTGGAACGAAGTCGTTGATGACAAAGGTACTCTGAGGTTTACCTTATGCTAACCCGTGAAGTCAGAGAATGGCTTGATAGAGTTAAAAGAGGCCAGTATTCTTATGAGGATGCTATGTGTGAATTTGTCAGATTTATTCCGTTTCTTACAAGAGAAGAAATGAAAATGATTAAAACAAAACTAGACGAAGCTTTTTAACATAATTATTTGCTGTCGCTGCAACAAATCTTTACAAAGTTTTACAAACAGGCAATTTTGCCTTCTTTTAGAACTTTATATATATAGCAGGTTTAAATTGTAGGAATAATTATGTCATTCGGGTATTTAAACAACTTAAATACAACTCCCTATATGTACTCTAATCCCAATTTTAGAGCGCAATCCGTATCTGTGCAAAACCTCGAAGACTCAATAGAAAAACTTGCTAACAGAGTTGAGGAAGAAAAGAAAAAGAAACACAATAAAACTGCAATGGCCGTTGGAGGAAGCGTTTTAGGGCTGTCACTTTTTGTTGCAATATTGAACCCCAGAAGCTCCTCTAAGCTTATGGAAAAGCTGAAAAAGCTGCGTTTAAATAGCTGGAAAAAGGCTGAGAGAGCTGGGGGGGGCAGTGCCTCCGGAAAGTTCCACAAAACTGTTTCAAAAACAGCTAAATGGCTTACGGATTTTGTATCGTGGACGAACAATGTCAATTCGGTTAAGGATACTTATTACAAAAAACTTTGCACCGAGGAAAAATCTTTTCACGGTATTCACAACATTGAAACCAGAAAATCTTTCCAGAAGTTTGACAAAGTTTTTCGAAAGCTTATGAAAGGTCAGCATGAAACTCTTACGAAATGGGGGGATATGCTGGCAAAACGTACTGTAAGAAACGGATATAAAACTGCAGGCAGGAAAATGGACAAGCTGGAAGCTCTAATAAGACAATATATCGAAAAACTGCCTGCAGATAAAAAACAGATTGTTGAAGAAAAATTACGTGAGATTCACGCTAAGAGGAATTATTTTACTGAAGGAAATTTGAACCAAAGATTTATAAATCAAGAAAATCTGCTTGAGAATATAAATGCGGATGTTAGGAAAAAGTGGAGTGACTATGCACACGGTTTTTTAGACAAGAATGTAAAAAGCACCGAGCATTTTAACCAAAATCTTTCTTTCTGGGCAGAAGATATTGTAAAGCCTGAACGAGATAAACTTGAGGCAGAAGGATTAAAGGTTGTAGACAGTATTGTCGGTAATAAAAACGGCACAAAGGGTCAATATCAAGAGATATTGGAATTTATTTCTAATTCATTAAGCGCAGAAGAAAACAAGGCACTTGAAAAAGCATTCAGGAAGACTGAAAAAAGCTTACATAATGCCGGACATCAGGAATACGGAAAGTATTTTAATAAGAAAAGAGATTTGATGTTAGGAAGTGCGCCTACTGATATTGTAACTGCTGTTGTAGGTTTATCGATGGGCGGTATAGCACTTGCTACAGCTGATAACAAAGATGACAGAATTTCTCGTTTAATAACCGGTATTATTCCGACTGTTGCAGGTATAGGTACGAATATTGCACTGACTTCAATGCTGTTTTCAGGGGTAAAAGGTATGCTGCTGGGGGTCGGAACAGGCGGTATACTGAGTTTAGTAGGAAGCGGTATTGATAAATACAGACTTTCTTCAAAACAAAGTGAAAATAATAATGATAATACAGCAGCTAAAAAGGGGGTAAATCTCATTGCTTAGAATGATTTTAAAGATTTTAATCGGCTATACTTATGAAGACTTCAGACTTTATTGTTTTTGCAGAGTAATTGATGACAATGAAAACGAAGATTTCTCTTAAATTTATGCTATAATAATGGTGCAATCGGAGGGAAAATTATGTCAACTTTACGAAACGAAAGGGTCAGAAAAGAACTTATGCGGGATATTTCGGATATCTTAAGAAAAGAAATCAGAGGTTTGGAGGGAGTTGTATCCGTGGTTGACGTAGAAGTTTCTCACGACAATTCTTTTGCAAAAGTTATATACAGTGTTTTGGGTTCTCAGGAACAGGTTGAAAAAGATAAAGAGATAATAGAGAAGAATACCGGAAGGGTTCGTTACGAGATAGGCAAGCGCATTCGTCTGAGGGTTACTCCGGAAATTAAATTTATATACAGTGACGGACTTGAACAAGGTTCAAGGGTGCTTGATTTGATTGAAAAAATTTCTAAGGGCGAAATTAAGTAATGTTTGGTTTTTTAAATATATACAAACCAAAAGGCAAAACTTCTCATGATGTTGTTGCAATTTTAAGACGAATAGCAAAAGTTAAACAAATCGGACATACGGGGACGCTTGATCCTTTTGCGGAGGGGGTATTGCCAATATGTACAGGAAAATCAACTCGTCTTATTGAATACTTAAATGATGAAAAAGCTTATATAGGTACAATACAGCTTGGAAATTCGACAACCACTTATGATATAGAAGGAGATGTTGTAAATACTTCCGAAAAATCGGTTACAGAAAGCGAGATTGAAGTTGAGCTGGGGACTTTCAGAGGTGAAATTAAACAGTTACCTCCTATATATTCGGCGATAAAAGTAAATGGGAAAAAGCTTTACGAATATGCAAGAAAAGGCGAGGCGGTAAATATTGAGCCGAGAAAGGTTAATATTTATAAATGTGATATTTTGAAGTATGACTCAGAAAGCAGACAGCTCGAACTTTATATAGAATGTTCAAAAGGCACATATATCAGGTCAATAGCGAATGATTTAGGGGAGAAACTCGGAACATTCGGACATTTGATAAAGCTTATCAGAGTAAAGGCGGGTGCTTTTGAAATTTTGGATTCAATAAAACTTGAGGAATTCAAAACGGCTGATGATATTGAAAAACATCTTATAAATCCGTTGAAAAAGCTTGATTACCCTGTTTTTGAAATCAATGAAAGGGAAAAACAGCTTATTTCAAACGGGGGTAAAATTTCTCTTGTTAGTAAAGACGGAATAACAATATTAACATGTAACGGAAGTATTGTAGCCATAGGTAAGGTTTTAGGAGGCATATTTAAGCCGGATAAGGTTTTTATTTAAAGAGAGTTTAATAGCGTCGTTTTTCCGCAAACTCTACCGTAACGCTTTATTAACGAACCTATTGCCGAATTTTGCCAAATATGTTATAATTAAGCAGTGTTTATTATAGTAGAAGGAGAAAGCCCAATGGTTGAGAAGTATACAGACGAAGATTTTGAGGCGCTTCTGTCTAAATACGACTATACTTTTAAACGGGGGGATATAGTAAAAGGTGTTGTATGTGCTTATGAATCAGACGGTGCAATTGTCGATATAGGTTCAAAAAGCACTGCATTTGTTCCATCGTATGAAGTTTCGTCGGACAGGAAAGCAAAAGCGGAAGAAGTTTTGGAAAAAGGAACAGAGTATGAATTTTTAATTACTCAAGACTGTGATGAAAACGGAAGGTTCATGCTATCGTATAAAAAGGTGCATCTGGCTCATACTTGGGCAGAACTCGAGAGTGTTAAAGAAACGGATGAAACGATTGCAGCTACAGTAACCCAGCACGTCAAAGGCGGTCTTATTGTGGATGTATCGGGAGTTCAGGGCTTTATTCCGCAAGGTCAGTTATGTGCGAGAGAAGCTATATGCAATCCAGGAGACAAGATTGACGTCAAGATTTTGACAATTGATAAAGCTCAAAATAATTTAATTTTATCAAATAAAAAAGTATATGAAACAAATATGGCAGAGACTCGAAAGAGCGTTTTTTCACAAATAGAAGTAGGACAGGTTGTAAAAGGCGAAGTTGTAAGAATTACCGATTTTGGTGCTTTTGTAAACATAGGTGGTGTAGACTGCTTATTACCGCTTTCACAGATTTCATGGAAGTGGGTTGAACATCCGACAGATTTGCTTTCTGTTGGACAGGAAATTAATGTGGAAATAATAGACATTGATTATGACAAGCAAAGAATAAGTTTGAGTTTAAAGAATACCGAGCCTGATCCGTGGATTAAAGCAGAAGAAGAATTGAAAGAAGGAGATGTTAAAGAGGGTATAATTACCAGAATCAAAGCGTTTGGAGCTTTTGTTGAGGTAATTCCCGGAGTTGAGGCGCTTCTTCCTCAATCTGTGCTTTCTGAACTTCAAAATTCAAAAGGGACAATTCTTAAAGTCGGAGATAAAATTGATACCAAGATTATCAAATTTAATCCGAAAGATAAAAGAATATCCCTTGGGCTTTCAACAGAAGAAGTTTAACTTTTAAAGGGATCCTTCGGTCGCTTAGCTCCTTCAGGATGACAAAATACGTCATGCTGAGCGAAGTTTTATTTACCCCCGAAGAATCTCGTTAACTTCCCGTCATTCTGAGGCTTTAGCCGAAGAATCTCGTAAACTTTTAAAGAGATCCTTCGGTCGCTTTGCTCCTTCAGGATGACAAATTGTTAAAGAGATCCTTCGGTCGTTTCACTCCCTCAGGATGGCAAAAAACCCTCAGGATGACAGAAAAACCCCTCAGGATGACGAATTGTTAAACAATAATTTACTGTAATATTTATACAGTTACATTATTTTTTATTTTTTTTCTTGTTTTCTTCATCATCTGTTTCGTTTCCAGGAGTTGTAGCAGGAATTTCAGTCTCTGTAGGTACTTCTATGTCATCAGGTACTTCCATTTCCAGACCTTCGACATCTTCCATATTAGCAGCATAGTTGTCTACTTTTTCATTATAGTTTTGCATAGTTGCATCGTTCATTTCCTGAGTAGCTTTTCTGTTTTCGATTTCGCCTCCGATTTCGCCAGCCCATGTGAACTGCTCTTTAGCGGCGAATCCGTCTGATACCGCTGCTCCACCTGCAAGAATAGCTGCACCACCGTATGCTATACCCAATCCGCACCAGCCCGTCTCAATAGCCAGTTGTCCGGCTTTAAACGCATCTTTTCCGGCAAGTAATCCATTAAGACTTTGCGCTCCGGCTTCAACATAACACATAGTTCTGGTAGATTTATCCATATTTTCAGCGTATGTGGTAATGCCTTCGACATTTGCAATGTTTTCAGCAGATTCGTCATAGCCTTGCTGATATTCGCCCATTGTGTCGTATATTTCATTGACGGCTTCTGTACCTTCTGCTTCTGTCATTAGAACATTTTCGCTTGACTCTGTCATATACAAAATCGCCTCTTTGTACATATCGGCTTCTTCTTGACTGATTGCTTCTCCGGAGGTTTTTCTATGTTCAAGATTATCTATATATTGTCGATAGAAATCATACTCGGTTTTGTTTTCTGCCATAGTTTCATTTGCATCCTCTACATGCCCATTGGCATCATCATTCAGGGTCATAACCTCATCGTCCATTGTATCGATATATGCACTTGTTTCCATTGTCTTTTCCTGCTGGTTCGGCAAATCTTCGTTTATCTTCATAATAGCTTCGTGTTGTGTTTTGTTGGGTTTCTTTATATAATAGGCACCTGCGGTAAGTGCATCAAAAGCACAAGCAATCAAAACGCCGGTATCTTTTGCTGCCTTATCTTTTGCTTCTTTGGCAGCTTGATCGGCCTTTGGTTGGGCGGATTTCGTGGCATCATCAATGGCCTTTTTTGTCTCAGAGGCTATTTGATCTGGTTGTAACTTTGAATAATCGATCTTAACTAAGCTAGTTGCTAAGGCATTCTTTAAAACGTCTTCGCTGGCTTCTTCCCCGATTTTTTCTATGGCGCTTTTAGCCATCCATTCTCTGGCTTTTTGCATAGCATCCTTACAGACTACTCTACAAACAGCACCTCCGACTGACACGACCCCATCTCCGACGCTGCGTGTAATTTGCCAACCTTTTTGTCCTTTCGAACCTTCATATCCCGTAAGGTCTCTGCCTTCTTGTTTACCTGCTTCAATATCTGCATCCCAGCTTGAATCAACAATTATATATTTGTTGTCATCAGTCGCAACACTCGCTTTCCACGAAGCAAGTTTACTTTTCCATTGTGCTTCAATTTGACCAATCTCTTCTGCCGTTATACCTTTTGTATTCCCGTTTTTATAATAATCAATCCATAACGATTTTGCGTATGACGGAGATGATAAAGCTTGTGCCATGTTTACGGTTGACATATTCCCTCCAAAATTCATCTATTTATATATTCTATATATCGGCTATTTTTTCGTAAACTTTAGGGAATATAACATATTTTTTACAAAACTTAACAAATGAGGATGCGGAAAAAGTCGAAAAATGACAATTTTTCGAACTTTTTCCGCATCCGACCCAAGGTGTGTGAGAGTCAGGCTAGGTGTGGGATAGCACATAGCCTGACTCGAAACCGTACCCCGAAGTTTGCGAAGAAAAACGAAGTTTTTCCGCAAACTCGAAAATTATCCAAAATTGATTATTCTGATTCCTCCACGTCATTCTGAGGCTTCTCCACGTCATTCTGAGCGAAGTTTTATTTACCCCCGAAGAATCTCGTTAACTTCCCGTCATTCTGAGCGAAGCGAAGAATCTCGTTAAATTTTAAAGAGATCCTTCGGTCGTTTCGCTCCCTCAGGATGACAGGAAAAAGCCCTCAGGATGACAAATTGTTAAAGGGATCCTTCGGTCGCTTCGCTCCCTCAGGATGACAGGAAAAAGCCCTCAGGATGACAAATTGTTTAAGGGATCCTTCGGTCGTTTCGCTCCCTCAGGATGACAAGAAAACCTCAGGATGACGAACCTGGTAATTCAGTCAATGCCAAGTCATAAACATCATTTTTGTTGTATTTATACAACGTTGATAAAATTACCGAGATATCTTTGTCTTTATAGCCCTTTGTTTTTAATGCTTTTATTTTTGGTAAAATTTCCGCTGAATCTCTGTCTCTTTCGGCATAAACCATGCAAACAATTTCGCCTTTTATACCCTCTTTAAAATGCTCTAAAATCTCCTCCGTACTTCCAGTAACAACTTCTTCAAAAAGTTTTGAAAGCTCTCGTCCAAGCGAAATTTTCGCGTTTTTTCGGCAGAATTTGATTACTTCAATCGTTTTAAGAATTCTTTCCGGCGAATCATAAAAAACAAGATTTTGTGAGGAATATTTTGTTGCCAACTCTTCAATTTGTTTTCCTTTTCTCGGAATAAAACCTATAAAAATAAATTCTTCATTTTCTCTGGGAATTTGGGATAAAAATGTCGTAACTGCACACGCTCCGGGAAGAGCAGTAACAGAATAACCGTTTTTAATTAGTTCCGGAAGAATTACAGCTCCCGGATCACAAATCATTGGCGTTCCTGCATCTGATACAAGTGCAATTTTTTTCCCTTCTTTCAATGTGTTCAAAAAGAAATCAACACGCTCTTTTTCATTGTATTTATGGTAAGAAATACATTTTGTTTTTATCTCATAATGTTTGAGAAGTTTTTGGGTGGTTCTTGTATCTTCGCAGGCAATAATATCAACCGATTTTAAGACGTTAATCGCCCTAAGTGTAATATCCTGTATGTTCCCAATTGGTGTAGGAACTATATAAAAGTCAAATTCTCGCATTATACTTAGATTATACCTCTTTCCGTAAATTGGTTTTTGAGATTAATCCCACTTCGTTTTTTCCAAAAACAACTTTATTGCTTCTTCAAAATCGGTCGGAGAAGACAAACTTGTCTTGGACACAGAATTTTTGCACTGTTTAGCTGCATCGCCTGAAATTTTATCTCTGATTTTGTTGTATAAAGATAAACCAGCATAAAGCGCAACACACGAAATGCAGACCGCAATCATCGCTTTTAAAAACATTTTTATAAGTTTTCGTTTGCTTATAGGTTCTTTGTGCGGAATTGCAATTGTTCTTTGTACAGCTTCCGGTTGAACTATGTCTTCATCCATTTGGTCTAACGCATTATTTGCACGCTCTGCTATTTCTTCAAATGCCGGTTGCTCCGCAGGTAAAGCACCGTCAACTGCCCGTATCGGTGCGGGCAGTGACAATATTGTAATTAATATTATTCCTATTAATTTATTCTTCATCTTGTTTTACACTCTTTTTGGGTGTTCTGGATTTTCTCTGTGTGTTTCTGTTTGGTCTCCGAGAACGTGTCGGTTTTTTAGGCTCTTCAACTGTTTGTTGTGGTTCTTCTTCCTTAACATCTTGTTTGATTTCCGGTAAAATAGGTTCAATTACGGAATTCTCGTTAATTACCGAAACTGCCACTGTTTCGTCTTTTACTTCTTGTTTGATTTTGTTTTTATCAAAACGTGGTTTCCTTGAATTTCTTTTTTTAGTTTCCTTCTCTTCCTTAATTTCAGCTATTTCAGTCTGTGCCTCAACTGCAGGATTTTGGATAGTTTCAAGTTTTTCTTCCTGAACAATTATTTCTTGTTTTTGCTCATTTTGAGCCTGATTATTGTTTTTATTGAATTTGTTATTTCGTTTATGGTTCATCGGAAGTTTAAGTTTTGCAGCTTTTGCTCTGTACTCGCCTTCAGCTGTTGAAGAAGCAAATTTAATGTCTTCCATAATATATCCGTTACCCTGGCAATGCGGACACCTCTTAGCAAAAATTTCACTGATTGCTTGTCCCTGTCTGTGACGGGTCATTTCAACTAGACCTAAATCCGACAGCTGACCTACCTGCGGTTTAGCCTTGTCATCTTCCGTCGCAAGTTCAAGTTCTTCCATCATTGCCAGCTTGTCAATTCTGCTCGTCATATCTATAAAGTCAATTATTATCATTCCGCCTATGTTTCTGAGTCTTAATTGTCGGGCAATTTCGTGAACTGCTTCAATATTTGTCTTTAATATTGTTTCATCCTGTGTTGCGGAATTTGTAAACTTACCGCTGTTAACATCAATAACAGTAAGTGCTTCTGTCGTTTGTATAAACAAATAACCGCCGGATGGAAGGTTTACCTTCATACTCAAAGCTGCTTTGATTTCCTTATGTATATCCATTGCAACCAGAATCGGTTCAGAACCCTTATATAAAGTTACATTAATATTTCTGTTCATGTGCCAGTTTTGAAGAAGATTTTGCACTCTGTTTAGAGCAAAACCGGTATCTACAATTATTTCCTGCGTATCTTCATTGCAAGCTTCTCGAATAACTCTGTATAACAAATCTTGATCCCTGTATAAAAGATTTGGCGGTGTCATGCTTTCGGCAGAGGTTATAATATTGTTCCATTTTTCCAAAAGTATTTCCAAATCTTCTTGAATATCTGCTTCTGTTTGGTTCTCTGCTTCGGTTCTTACAATAATACCAACTCCAACAGGCTTTAGAAGATTTACAACAGACTTAAGTCTTGCTCTTTCCTTTGAGGAAGTTATTTTCTTACTTACATTTACTCCGGCTTCGTTTGGCATTAAAACCAAAAACCTTCCGGGAAGAGATATTTCGGTCGTAACTCGAGGACCTTTATGCCCCGTGGGTTCTTTAACTACCTGAACAACAATTTTTTGTTTTGGTTTTAATTTGTCCTGCAAAGCACCTTTTCCACCTACATCCTGAGCGTGTAAAAATCCCATTTTGTCTGAGCCGACATTAACAAATGCCGCTTCAATACTTGGTAATACATTCTCAACTTGTGCGAGGTAAACATCTCCCAGTATAATTTCGCCTCTGTGAACATAAAATTCCGAAACTTTTCCGTTTTCCATAACCGCAGCAATATTATCACGCTCGGCTATAACAATTTTGTTAGGCACTTTTGTCTCTTTCATTGTTTAAATCCTTTACTGCTATAATTCTCTCAATTTTTCGTCTAGGAACTTTAGCCTGACCACTTCAAATATTTCTTCGGGAGCGATTAATTCCATAAGACTATCAGCCCTTAACGCAGGAACTTCAGAACCTTGACCGGTTTTAAGATGTATGAACAGACTTCCGTTTTCAAATCTATATAAACCTATAGACCGTTTAATATCTGTTGTTTTTTCTAAACCTTTCTTATTTTTCTTCGTCATTAAAATTTCTGCCGAAGACAAAACTCTTTCTACATCATACATGAAATCTTCCGTTTTGTAAAGGGGTAAAACGTTAAAATCGCCTTCTGACCTGTGATACGGCGTTATTTTATATTCCGCCCATTGCGCAACTGTTTCAACCGAATTGCAATATCTCTCTACCTCTTTAGCAGAAATAACTTCTGCTCCTTGTGGCAGATTCTTGTTTATGATTCTAATTAATTCATCAGGCTCTTTCTTATCAAGAATCTCTATATCCACGATTTCTCCTTCGCTTTCACAGAAAAGAGGAAGCGCTATTCCCATGGATACTTTCATTGTCGGGTTAAATCCGAGTGTGTATGCCATTCTCAAACCGGTTCTGGCTAGAACTTTATGAAAAGTATTCTGCCAATCAAGATGAGAAAAATATTTTAAAAGCCCCTTTTTGGTAATTTTTAATCTGTATCTGTAAATCGGAATATTAGGATCCGGATGCGCTCTCGTAGGATCAACTTTTTCGACTGTAATATCTCTCTGTGCTTCTTTCGATGCCTTATATGGCTTTGCCAAAACTTTATGAGTAGTCAAATTTTTACATACACCGCAGTTTACACACTTGTGTTCACAAGTCGGTTGAAGATTGAAGTCACATCCCTGCATAAGAGCCAGCTCGTATTCCTTTTGAAGCCACTCTTTGTCAATTCCTGTGTCAATAAAATCCCATGGCAAATTTTCTGTTAAGTCAAATTCATTAGAAGCCTTTGATTTTAAGGTAATACCAACTTCTTCCGCTGTTTTATTCCACGTATCTTTGTTAAAATGTTCTCCCCACGTGTCTAAATAACAACCCTTTTTATATAGAGCATAAATATAATCACAAAGAGATTTGTCCCCTCTTGTTAAGACAGCTTCAATTTGAGAGATAAACTTTTCGTGGTAATTAATTTTCAAACCTTTTATGTGCTTTGTTTTTTCTTTTAAGTATCTTATGTGTTCTTCGACTATATCCAAATCCATTTGTCCGCACCATTGGAAAGGTGTAAACGGTTTAGGCACAAATATCGAAAGAGTACAAGTTATTTCTAGTCCATGAGTTAAACCTTTTTCTTTTTTTATCTGCCTAACACGATATTTAATCTTATCCAGAAGTTCTGCCATTTCGTCCATATCTTTCAGCGTTTCTGTAGGAAGCCCGCAGATAAAATAAAACTTTAACCTTGACCATCCGTTTTCATAAAGAGTTAGTGCAGTTTTTATAATCTGTTCTTCGGATATATTTTTCTTAATTACGTTCCGAAGTCTTTGGCTTCCTGCCTCGGGAGCAAGTGTCATTGTAGATTTTCTGACAGACTGGGTTAATTCCGCAAGTTCAAGATTAAATCCGTCAATCCTTTGGCTGGGAAGAGATACAGAAACTTTACGTCTGTTAAAATCTACTGCAAGTTCTTTTATTACCTCTTTTATGTTTGAATAATCATTGGAAGATAAAGAAAGAAGAGAATATTCATCGTAACCGGTTTTGTTAACCAGATCTCTTGCTATTTCAATTATATCTTCTGCAGAGCGTTCTCTTACAGGCAAAGTAACGTGTCCGGGCTGACAGAAACGGCACATTCTTCCGCATCCTCTGCGTATTTCTATAATTGCTCTGTCGTGTACAGAACTTGAAAACGGTATGGGATAAGCTTTAGGTGCGTATTCTTTTAAAAGAGGAGAAATTCTTTTTCTTACCTTGTTATTGACAACTTTACTCCAACAGCCTTCGATTTTGCACAGTTCTGCTATTCTGTCCATTCTTGGGAGGTTTTTTGTCTGTTCTAATACTTCGCAAATCTCAACCATCATTTCTTCGCCCTCTCCAATGCAGAAAATATCAACAAAATCTGAGATAGGAAGCGGATTAAATGTACATGGCCCCCCTGCAAATACAATAGGTTCATTTTCTCCACGCTCTGAATTCTTTACTCCTATTCCTGACATTTCCAGCATTTTTAAGATTGTCGGATAGGAAAGTTCATATTGAACAGAAAAACCGATTCCGTCAAAATCTTTTAGAGCATGTTTAGATTCGACACCATAGAGAAACTCCGGCTGGAAGTCAGGTTCCGGAGCATAGGCTCTATCGGCAAAAAATCTATTAACAGAATTAACTCTGTCATAAATAATTCTTACCCCCAGATTGCTTATTCCGATTTCGTATTTATCAGGAAATACGAACGCAAACTTAACTTTTGCCGAATCAAAATCTTTGCTGTAGGAAAGATATTCTCCGCCGACATATTGATATGGCTTTGTTGCGTTGCATAGCGCTTCGTACTGGTTTCTGAAAAAACATGTCATAAAATTTGTTGTCCTTTATAAATAATTTTTGAAATATTCCAAGCTTTGTCCCAAAATATTTCGCCTTGCGGGGTAATTTTGTGGTAATTATAAGTATTTTCAATATACTGACTTTTCATAAGGTTGAGTATTCCAAGTCTCTTAATAATATTATTTAAAAGAGAGGTGCTTCCCGCTATTGTACCGTCGGCAGAGGTGGCTTTAATTCCGTCATAGTATATTTTTGAATCCGCAAAAACTGTTTCTTTTAAGTTACTTCCGGTAATAGGTAATGCGTCGCTTATTAAAAGCACTTTATCATCCGGCTTTGATTTAAAGAAAAGTCTCAACGCATCATCACTTACATGAACTCCGTCTGCAATAATTTCTGTATACAACTTGTCATTAATCAGTGCTGTTAAAGCTGTGGATTTTTCCCTGTGATTTATTCCCGCCATAGCGTTAAATGTATGTGTTACACCGTCAACTTTTTCCAAATCTCCGCCAGCACAATGCCCTGCTTGAACTTTAACATTTTTACTTTTTAAATAATCAATCAATCCGTTGTCAAGCTCTGGAGCCAGCGTAACTATCCTTATAAAATCATCTTCTATAAGTTTATAATTATCAATTGTAAGCGGTAAAAAATGCTCCGGATTATGAATACCCTTCTTTTTAGGGTTAATAAAAATTCCTTCAAGATGTATACCCAAAATTCTCGAACATTTTAGGGATGCTTCTTTTATTATCTTAATTTGTCTTTTGATATTTTCGACAGAATCGGTAACAAGAGTAGGAAAAAAACCGCCAATCCCCAACTTTAAAAGTAAATCGGCAACCTTCAGAATATCATTTACACCAGCTTTATTAAAATCGACACCGAAAGCCCCATGAATATGCTGTTCAATTATTAAAGGTGTTGTTATTTCGTAATCCATTTATAATTATTTACTCCTACACACCGATAAATATTTCACGAACTTTTTCTCTGTCATCAAAATGTATAGTCTGGGCTCCGATTATCTGGTAATCCTCATGTCCTTTACCTGCAACCAAAACTACGTCATTTGCATTTGCAAGTTTGTAAGCTTCTTTTATTGCAAGCTCTCTGTCAGGTTCAACAATAACATCAGCTGTGCTTTTAAATCCTGCTAAAATATCAGTAATTATTTGCTGAGGATTTTCCGAACGAGGATTATCGCTTGTTACAATAACTTTATCTGCAAGTTTTTCCGCAATTTCTCCCATTTTAGGTCTTTTTGTTGCATCTCTGTCTCCACCGCATCCAAAAATACAAATTAAATTCCCGCCATTAGGAGTAATTTCTCTGGAAGCTTTTAGAACATTCTCTAATCCGTCAGGAGTATGTGCGTAGTCAACTATAACAGTAGGCTTGTTTACAATAATTTCAAAACGTCCCGCAACACCTCTGATTTGTTCAAAAACATGTAAAGCTTTTTCCGTATCAAACCCCAGAGCTAATGCTGTAGCCGTTGCGGCTAATACATTATAAATTGAAAACATACCGTTTATAAGTAAATTAACTTTATATTCTTTACCTCTGATAACGCAAGTATAGCTTGCACCGTTTCCGTCAAAAGTTATATCTTTAGCCATTACATCTGCTTTTGAAGCAATTCCGTACGTATACAAATTTACACTCGGTGAAATAACTTCTTTAAACCTTTCCGCATAGGCATCATCAGCATTAATTACAGCAAAATCTCCTGAAACCAAATCTTCAAACAGTTTGGCTTTAGCTCTGAAGTAATTTTCCATCGTAATATGAAAATCCAAATGGTCTTGAGTTAAATTGGTAAATACAGCTCCTCTGAAATCTACATAATCAACCCTGTGCTGAACAAGCGAGTGAGAAGAAACTTCCATTACAACATTGTTAATGCATTTTTCATTAATATCATATAAAAGCGATTGTAATTCGGGTGCTTGAGGAGTTGTATGTCCGCCCCCCTGATATTCATCATTGCTTTTGAATTTGTAGCCTAATGTACCGATAAGAGCGCATTTATTGTCAAAAGCTTCATATAACTTTTGAATTAAATGTGTTACGGTAGTTTTTCCGTTTGTACCTGTAACACCTATGATATTAAGTTTTAATGAAGGATTTGCATAATATTCGGCCGAAATTTTAGATAATGCCTCCTGCGAATTTTCAACGACAACCTGCGGAATGTCGAGATTTAACTGCCTTTCTACAATACAAGCAACCGCTCCGTTATTAACCGCATCTTCCGCATATTCATGTCCGTCAACATGTTCTCCTGGAAGACATATAAAAATTTCATTCGGTTTCGTTTTTTTTGAATTATAAGACACTCCTTCTATTTCAACCGACATATCTTCGCAGTTTACTAATTCAATAAAATCAATTGTTTCAACTAAATTTCTAAATTTCATTTCTTTCTCCTGTATAAAATATTAATTTAACTTATTTTTATCCGGCTGTAAATTTAATATATGAGCGACCTGTGTTGATATTTCTTTAAATATTGGGGCTGCAACCGTATTACCCCAAATTTCTCCTCCTTGAGCCGAGTCCACTATTACATATATTAAAACTTGTGGATCGCTTGACGGCATATAACCTACAATTGAGGTATATAATTTGTTTGTAAACCCAGCACCGTTTTCTTTTGGTTTTATGGATGTTCCTGTTTTGGCAGCAATGTTGTAAGAATCCGATTTTATTGGCGACCTGCTTCTGTTAATACTTTCTGTTAAAAGGCTTGTTACTATTCTTGCATTTTCAGGTGATATCACTTGCGTTTTCCGAACTTTAATTGCTTCTTCTTCAGGAGAATACTTAATAACGTGCGGAGTAACCCTTACTCCGTCATTAGCAAGAGCAGAAACAGCCGAAACCATCTGAATGGCTGTTACAGAAGATCCATAACCGTACCCCATCGAGGCATGATCTGAAGTATCCCATTTTGCAGGTGGTTTTAATAGTCCGGCAGATTCTCCGGGTAAATCTATTCCGGTCTTTTCTCCGAATCCGAATTTTTTAAGCATATCGTGATACTCGTATTTATTCATCATTTGTGCAACTATAACCGAGGCTACATTGCTTGAATGTTCAAATAAATATACCAAATCTATCAGACCCGGATTTGGATGTTTTGCATAATCATAGTTTTTAATTGTCCACCAGCCGACTTTAATTTTTCCCGTGTCATTAATTTTGGAATATTTGTTTATTTTTCCGAGTTCCATTGCTGAGGCAACAGTAATTGTTTTAAATGTGGACCCCGGAGGAAATACATCCGTCAAAGTCCAGTTTTTAGTTTGAAAACTTGTCGCAGATTTAAAATTATTAGGGTTAAAATAAGGGTAAACCGCATAAGCTAAAATCTCCCCGTTTCTGGGATTCATAACGATTACCGCACCCCTGAATGCGTTAAATTTTTGTATTGAATTCATCAAAGCTTTTTCGCAAACATGCTGAACGGCTGCATCTATAGTAAGAGTAATATCGCTTCCTCTGATAGATGTAGTTGCGGCAACTGGGTCTGTTGAAAGGTTATAAATTATTTTTCCTTTAGGGGTAATTTCAATATCAACCCCTTTGGAAACGCTTTCCAACTTATCTTTTGCCGAGTATTCAACTCCGGAAGCAATGTCTGCGTCAAAATTATAATAACCAAGAACATGCGCTGCAAGCGTTCCTTGAGGATATGTTCTTATGCTTTTTTTGTCCATAGGTATTTCTCGAAGATTGAGTTTTGCAATTCTATCACGGGTCTGCCTGTCGACATTTTTCTTTATGAGAATCATCGGCGTATCTTGTTTTAATTTTTCCGTCAAATTCATTTGAGAAATTTTTAAAATCGGAGCAAGCAATTTGGCCAATTCTTCTGGAGTATGAATAAAGTCGGCTTTTCTTGCAAAAATGTCGTAGTATACCGTGTCGGTTGCAAGTTTTATACCGGTTCTGTCATAAATATTTCCGCGCATAACGAAAGAGTATGCTTTTCTCTGTTTTTTTGCTTTAATACGGAAATGCCTAATGTCCAGAACCTGAACCGCAAATAAATACATGATAAACAAGACAAGCAGGGTTACAAAAATATACTGTAACAGCATAATTCTTTCAGCGAAGATTTTATTCTTATTAGGTTTTTGAGTTTGTTTCATTTGCTCTCGCCCCTTGTGTTATCTTAACATAACAACATGCAATAATAAAATGTTTAAACAAACTTAACAAAAAGGCATGTGTATAAAGTGCATAAAATACACTTAATCCGAAAGGCTTATTAATTCTAGATTAAAAGAAACTTAACAAATTTCTAAACTACCTATTGACAAAATAAAACTCGTGATACATAATAAAAATGTTAGATGAAGTGTAGCGAGAACACTTAATAAGTTTAAAGAGGTTTTTTATGTTAGTTAACAAAATAAATAATATAACTTTTCGAGATAATGATTTGTCCAGAAAGATGAATTCAGCGGATGCTATTCTTATGCTGAGAGATGCAAATGCGTCAATTAAATTTCAACAAAGTCAAGAATTTTCAAGAAAAGCTGATTCGGTTGATTCTAATCCTATTGTAGCATTGGGGTGCAAACTATACAGAACATTCCATATGCTTACAGACAGTGAAAATACGGACGAAAAGCTTGATATTAAAGCTTAACCGAAATAAAAATAAGCAATTTGATAATACTATAATACACACACATAATTTGCGGTAATTTTTAAATTACCGCTTTACTTTTATCTCTCTCGTGTTTGTTGTATTAATATTTAGGGGATACCACAAAAAGTACATAATTCTGATACTGTTATGAAGTGTAATAATTTATGTGATAATCAAAATTTATTTAAAGGTGGAAGTCTGTATAATGCAACGGCTTATGTTCAAGACCATACGTTGATTAACAGAGGAATAACAACTCTTGGTGGGAGTACAATTCCTCAGTGTATAATGTCAAATAACAAATATGAGGCGCAGGAACGGGCTTTAATGGGCGGTATATATTTTGTTGCATCTTATTTAACTCCGATAATGCTTATTCCAGTGTATAACAGGCATTTTTTGAAAAACAAAGGTGTCATCAAAGAATTTGGTAAGATAGCAGAAAGAATAATACAAGTACCGAAAGAATATTTGACACCTGAAGGGGATTTGCTAAAAGGTTTAAAGAAAACTGCTGAGAATTTTGATAAAAAAGAAAAAAATAATGATACGTCAAATGCGTTTAAAGAAATTTATAATAGATATGACAATCCTAATAAGTTAAAAAAAGATTTACTATCGGTTCATGAAAAAGTATTGATGACAGATTTTATTACAACAGGTGTTTTTTGGTCTGCAATACCATGGATTGCAACGGAGTTAACGGAACATAGAACAAAGCGTACCGATTTTTCCGCAGGATTTAATCTGAAAACTAATGAGCAATCTGAAAAAGAAAAATCAAAAAACAATAAAAAGAAAAAACTTTTGTGGAATATTGCTTTTTGTACAATTCCTGGAATTATTTATTCAAAAATTGTTACAAAAGGGCTTTCTGCAGGTGTTTCTGATAAAGGATTTATCACAAAGTTTATAGCAAAAAATGCAGACAAGTTTAATTATGTATCAGGGACTAATATGTCAAAATTGATTTATGCATCAATTTGGATACTATCGAGTTTTCCTGCAAAAATAATCTCAGCTCGGGATTCAAATGAGAGGAAAGACAGAGCTTTACGTGATGCAGGGCTGTTTGCAATGTTCTTCGGAGGGGACTTTCTGATTAACAATATTCTCGGAAGATGTGCTGATAAATTTTTGGGTACAAAAATAATGAAAGACTCAGAAAAAAATTTAAACTTTCTTCAAAGATTTTCGCTTGGCATAAAAAATTTTCGTCTGTTAGAAGAAGATAAAAGCTTATCCAAAGATGTTCTTGCAAAGACAAAAAAGGCAGGAGCAGGTATTTATTGGGCATCATTATTAACCAATACGGCGTTAATAGGATTTGTCCTTCCAAAAATTTTAAATAAGTTCCTTCGACACAACATAGAAAAAGAGCAAAAAAAATCTGCCGGAGTTTAACGGCAGATTTTTTTGTTTATTTGAGTGATTCTATTAAATCTGAAATAACCTTTTCCTGAGAAGAAATTTCTTCTATTCTGGAGTTTGTTTGTTCAACCAATTCTTTAGGAGCATTGGCGACGAACTTTTCATTCTTCATTCTGCCGAGGAGCGAGTTCTTTTCATTAGAGAGTTTTTCCAGTTTCTTTTCCTGACGCTTTATTTCTGCTTCCAAATCAATCAAATCTGCAAGAGGAATAATAAGCTTTGATGTTGAGACAACGGCAGTAGCGGATTTTGGCGGAACAGGAGCTGTTATATCAGCATAAGTGATTGTATTAACTTTAGCAAGTCTCTTGATATATGATTCGATTGAATTAAATATTTCTTTTTCTCTGCCTTCGCTTCTGATTTCAACGTCAACAGTTGCAGAAGTTGGAATGTTGAAGCTTTGTCTTACATTTCTTATAGAAGTAATTGTATCAAATACCTGTTTCATTTCTTCGGCTTCCTGAGGATAAATGAGGTTTTGCTTGTAAGTCGGATATTCTGCAATAATAAGAGCGCCGGGATCTTCTTCAAGTCCTAATCCGTATCTGCCTTTTATACTCTGCCAAATTTGTTCGGTTATATGAGGCATAATCGGATGGAACATTCTTAATGACATATCAAGAACGTATCTTAAAACTCTTTGTGTATTAAGTTTTAATTCTGGGTCAGCAAGTTGAATCTTTGCAATTTCAACATACCAGTCGCAGTATTCGCTCCTGAAGAAATCATATAGCGTGTGTGCAATTTCTCCGATTCTGAACTCTTTCATATATTCATTAACTGTTTTAGCCGTTTCGTTTAATTGATTTAAAATCCACTTGTCAACCAGAGTTAATTTATCTCTGTCATAAGGCTTGTTATCAACTCCTTCAAGGTTCATTAATACGAAACGGGAAGCGTTCCAGAGTTTATTTGCAAAATTCCTTCCATATTCAAATCTTTCGTCAGAAATTTTGATATCCTGACCTCCGTATGTGCAGAGAGAGGTCATAGTGAATCTCAAAGCATCACAACCGTATTTATCAATAATTTCAACCGGATCAATTGTGTTACCCTTTGATTTGGACATCTTTTGACCTTTTTCATCACGAATCAATCCGTGTATGTATACTGTGCTGAAAGGCGGTTTTTTAGTAAACTCCAATCCCATGGTAATCATTCTTGCGACCCAGAAGAAAATTATATCAAATCCCGTTACGAGAACACTTGTCGGATAGAATTTCTTAAAGTCATCGGTTTCCGAATTAGGAAATCCCATAGTGGAAAATGGCCACAAACCTGATGAAAACCAAGTATCAAGACAATCTGATTCTTGAACGTAATTTTCGGGATCTGGATTTTCCTTTGCAACAACCATTTCCCCTGTTGTTTTGTGGTAATAAGCTGGAATTTGATGCCCCCACCAAATTTGACGAGAAATACACCAATCACGTATATTTTCCATCCAGCCTAAATAATTCTTTTCCCATCTTTCCGGAATAAATTTAATTCTTCCGTCTTTTACTGCATTAATTGCTTCTTTTGCAAGAGGCGCCATTTTAACGAACCATTGTTCGGATAAAAGCGGTTCGATAGTTGTATTACATCTTTGACACTTACCGACATTGTGTTCGTGGTCTTTGATACGCAGTAAGAAATTGTTGTAAGAAAGCATTTCAACAACTTTTTTACGTGCTTCGTACCTGTCTAAACCCTGATATTCCGGTGGTACTTCAGCACATTGTTTTAGTTTACCTTCTTCATCTATAACCCAAATTGGTTTGAAGTTATGCCGTTTGCCGACTTCAAAGTCGTTCGGGTCGTGTGCCGGTGTTATTTTAACAGCACCAGTACCGAATGATTTATCAACATATTCATCTGCAATAATCGGAATCTTTCTGTTTGTTAAAGGTATTAAAACTTCTTTTCCTATTAATTCGGAGTATTTTTTATCAGAAGGATGAACTGCTATGGCAACATCGCCAAACATTGTTTCAGGACGGGTTGTGTCAACTATAATCGCACCTGGCTCGTTAACAAGCGGGTAAGAAATTTCCCACATATGACCATGTTCTGTTTCGTATTCGGTTTCTATGTCTGAAATTGCTGACTGGCATCTGGGACACCAGTTTACAATATACGCACCTTTGTATATCAAGCCCTTGTTGTAAAGCGTTACAAAAACCTCTTTAACAGCATCCGAACATCCTTTGTCAAAAGTAAATCTTTCTCTTGAACGGTCAAAAGAAGCACCTAAGCGTTTCATTTGGTCTAAGATTGTGCTTTTATGTGCATTTGTCCATTCCCATGTCTTTTCAAGAAATTTTTCTCTGCCCAAATCGTGACGGGATAAACCTTCTTTTGCAAGTTGTTTTTCAACGACATTTTGAGTCGCCAAGCCGGCATGATCGGTTCCCGGAATCCAAAGTGCTTCGTATCCGCTCATTCTGTGGTATCTTATTAAAATATCCTGTAAGGTTTCATCAAGGGCATGTCCCATGTGTAAAACACCTGTGACATTTGGAGGCGGAATTACAATCGTATAGGGAGGCTTATTTGAATTAGCATCGGCTTCAAAATATTTACCTTCTTCCCAAAATTTGTACATCTTGTCTTCCGTTGCCTTGGGGTTGTATACCGTAGGCAAATCTTCCGTTTTTATCGTAGTTTCAACCATTATAAATCCTCGCTTTATATTTCTTATGAAATAATTGTATCACAACAATTTAAAAAGTTTTAGTATTTTATGCTATTATGGAGAAAACATGAGGAGAAAGATTTGACTGTAAAAATTGCTGTAACTGGAAAAAGCGGAAGCGGTAAAACAACTTTAACCAAGGCTTTATTAAATATATTAAGAGAAAATTTTCCTGAGAAAAACATATTGTTGTTTGACAATGATTTGTCCGGAGAGCTGGGGCATTCATTCGGAAAGGATATCAGAAATACCATATATGGTATTCGAAGTGGGAAACATGAATACAAAACGGGCATTCCTCAGCACATGACGAAACAAGAATATATTGAATGGGCGCTTGAAGATATTATAGTTTCGATTGAAGAAAATATTGATATTATTGTGTCATGGCTTTCAGGTGTGAAAGATTGCAGATGCCCGATTACGGAACAGCTTAACGATGCTTTGCAAAAACTTATTGAAAGGTACGATTTTGTAATTTTTGATTGTGAATTTGACTTGAAATATCTTATACAGCTGGTTGATACTAATATCGACTTGACTCTAATCGTTGCAAATCCGACAATTGAATCAATAAATCTGGCAAAACGCATAGATGAATATTCGGCAAAATATGCAGTAGGCGGGCAGATGGGTATTGTTATAAACAAAGCTCTGAATCAGGATATGACAGATGTATATAAACTTGCTAAAGAATCTGATATGGAAATTTTGGGTGCAATACCTTATGACGAAAATCTTGCAAAAGGCTCTGTAACAAGAGATTCTGATATTGTTACTGAGGCGGTAAAACAGCTGTATTTCAGATTGAACTTACCACAGGAGAACTGTTAAATGATTATACTGGATGGCAAAACTGTTTCACAAAAAATATTGAATGAGGTAAAAGAAAATGTTTCAAAGCAGGAAAGAAAACCACACCTTGTAGTTGTACTTGTTGGTAATGATTCAGCAAGCAAAATATATGTAAAAAATAAACAAAAAGCTGCATGGCAGACAGGTATTCGCTCGACTGTTATAGAAATGCCTTTTGATACAGAAGAACAAGAACTTTTGGACAAAATTGAAGAATTAAATTTAAGACAAGACGTAACCGGGATATTGGTGCAGTTACCGCTTCCTCAACATATAGACAAAAACAAGGTGGTAACGGCAATTTCTCCTAAAAAAGATGTTGACGGATTCACGCCGGAAAATGTAGGCAGATTGGCAATCGGTCTTGAACCCTATTTTTATCCGGCAACTTCTCAAGGTGTTTTGATGCTTTTGGATGAATACAATATCCCGATAGAAGGCAAAGATGTGGTTGTAATAGGACGTTCAAATATTGTCGGAAAACCTATGGTGCAAATGTTTTTAAAACGAAATGCAACGGTTACGATTTGTCATTCTTATACGCATGATTTGGAAAGCAAAATAAAAACCGCAGACATAGTAGTATCTGCGGTTGGTAAAAAAATTGTAAGATGTAAGATGGTTAAAAATAATTCTGTAATTGTTGATGTCGGTATATTTAGAGATTCCGACAATCATCTGACCGGAGACGTAGATTTTGATTATGTATCCGATTCTGTTGGTTTCATATCCCCAGTTCCTGGTGGAGTTGGGCCTATGACCATTGCCTCTTTGATGTTTAATTCTTCTAAAATATATCAATAAAGCTTTTTTAACTATTAACCGCCGAGCATTAAGGTGTCTTGAGCTGCTGTAGAAGTTGATTGTTTTTCGCCTTCCTGATCTGCTCTCATCTTTTCGAGTAATGTTTCGTACATTGTCTTCATTGAATCATACTCTATATCAAGGTCAGCTAATTCTAAAGAAAGTTCCTCATTGTATTCTGCTACCTTATAGTCAGCCCATTGTTCACATTGTGCTGCAGTACCTGCAGTTTCCTTTGCAAGAAATGTGTTTCCGTTCATTTTTAATGCTGATGTTCTGGTACAATCAGCTGCAGAGTCATAAGCTGCTTCCCATTTTTCTTCTGCTTTGACTTGCTTAGACAGCTTAGCAGCGTTAGCCTCATACTTATTATTCCAATAAATTTGCTGTTGGACATAATAGTTGATGTCAGCATTTGTCATTAATAAATTACCTAATTGTGCTGCTGTGTTTGCCATCTTCTTGTACCTTTTGTTTCATCTTACATATATATAAAGTATTTAAAAAATATCTAATTTCACAAAAGTATTGATTTGTTACAAAACTTTACAATTGGAGTTTGCCCGCATTCAAGAAACAATCGCAACACCAAAATGCCTTTAAGCAGCATCTTTTACATAATCTTCAGACATTATTGTAATATCATACGGGGCATAAGTTTCGTTGTAATAAGCAGATTTAAAATCTTCATTATTTTTGTGATGTCTGTCAAATTTGTCCCACAGAGAAAAACTACTTTTCCAACAATTTTTGGAGATTTCTTTTTCAACAGCCTCTTTGCTTTCGCCTTCATAAGGGTGGTAAGTACAATCATGCAGTGTATAATATGCATAACATTATAACATTAAATATTTTAATTGACAAAAAATTTTGAAATTATAAAATATCATGTAGTATAACTTAGAGAGTAAGTTAACGTAGTATATTTAATTCAAAGAAGGAGATTAATCTCATGGCACGTGAAAAGTATGAACGTACAAAACCGCACGTTAACATTGGTACAGTAGGCCACGTTGACCACGGTAAAACAACATTGACAGCAGCTATTACAGGTGTTATGGCTGCAGCAGGAAAAGCTCAAGCAAAGAAATTCGATGAAATTGATGCTGCTCCTGAAGAAAAAGCAAGAGGTATAACCATTTCTACAGCTCACGTAGAATATGAAACAGATGCAAGGCACTACGCACACGTTGACTGCCCCGGGCACGCTGACTATGTAAAGAACATGATTACAGGTGCTGCTCAAATGGACGGCGCAATCCTTGTAGTTGCTGCTACTGACGGTGCAATGCCTCAGACTCGTGAACACATCTTGTTAGCAAGACAGGTTGGTGTTCCTAACTTGGTAGTATTCTTAAACAAATGCGATATGGTTGATGATCCGGAATTGCTTGAATTGGTTGAAATGGAAGTTAGAGAACTTCTTACTTCATACGAATTTGATGGCGACAACATTCCGTTCATCCACGGTTCAGCTCTTAAGGCTTTGGAAGCTGTTCAAGCTAATCCGAAAGTTCAAAGAGGCGAAGATAAGTGGGTTGACAAGATTTGGGAACTTATGGATGCTGTTGACAGCTACTTCCCAACTCCTGAACGTGACTTAGACAAACCGTTCTTGATGCCTGTTGAAGACGTATTCTCTATCACAGGTCGTGGTACTGTTGCTACAGGTAGAGTAGAACGTGGTATTGTTAAAGTTGGCGACGAAGTTGAATTGGTTGGTTTAGGCGAAACTAAGAAAACAACAGTTACCGGTGTTGAAATGTTCAGAAAATCTCTTGATCAAGGTCAAGCAGGCGACAACATTGGTGCATTGCTTCGTGGTATCGACAAGACTGAAATTCAACGTGGTCAGGTTCTTGCTAAACCCGGAACAATTCATCCTCACACTAACTTTACAGCTAACGTTTACGTCTTGACAAAAGAAGAAGGCGGTCGTCACACTCCGTTCTTCCCTGGTTACAGACCTCAGTTCTACATCAGAACAACTGACGTTACAGGTTCAATCCAGTTCGACGGTGAAATGGTAATGCCTGGAGATAATGTTGTTATGACAGTTGAACTTATTGCTCCTGTTGCTATCGAAGAAGGAATGAGATTCGCTATTCGTGAAGGCGGTAGAACAGTTGGTGCAGGTGTTGTAGACAAAATTATCAAGTAATTTTGATATAACGAATATAAAAATACCGAATTGATTTTATCAGTTCGGTATTTTTTTTTGTATATATTTTGATGTATTAAAATAAACTACATTATTTAAGCCGTTCTTGCTTCTTTTTTTGCATCCAAAAAAGCAGAAAAAAGTACATAAACGGAAGTTTCAATTAATAAAAATTTAATTAATAAAAATATATAAAATCAAATAAAAACTTTTTAGTTGTAATCACTTACAGTTTAATAATATCTCCGGATACACCTACTGTGTATGTTCCGTTATTTATATCAGCTAAGGTTTTGGCGGTAAAACCTGTCGTTGAATCTTTGCCTGTAGTTTTCTTTCTGTATTTAATATAAGCTTGTCCCTGGATATCAATCGGTACAATTTCACCGTTACCGGTTATGTAAAAACTGAAGTTTTTACCGTCAATTGTCATTTGCAAAGTGTTATAAAAAGTTACTGATGCTGTAGATGACGTTGCTTTCCACAGTGTGCTGTTTATATCAGGACTCGGAGTAATGGTAAGAGTTATGTTATCTTTCGTTTTAAATGAACAATTTTTAGATCCGCTAGAACACATAGTCGGAGCTGTTCCATAATCTTCCAGCGCATATTTAAGTAAATTAGCCAATTTATACTCATTTTCTTCAACTGCATTAAAAGAAGTGTTTATTGGTTTTCCGAAATTTACAAGCGGACAATTGTCTACGTTAAAATAGGTGTCATTTCCTCCTATTGTAACTTTGTATGTAGGACTGTATATAGAACTGTCGTTTACAAAATTCATTACTGTTGTTGTTAATGAATCATACACTTTTAAGTACATCATCTTGGTTTTATCCGGTTTTGCATTTCCTATTGCAGGCATTATAATTGCGGAAATAATACCTATAATGCCTATAGTAATCAACACTTCAGCCAAAGTATAACCTTTTTTCTTCATTAAAGACCCTCCAATATATTACTAAAGTAATTATAATCTAATTTTAAGCAAAAAAAAAGAGTCTTATCGACTCTAAAAACTTAATGTGTGTGAAGTGTTGTATAATGAATTTATTTGAAAACTTGTTTTATATCCTCTGTATATATAAAGGCTTTTAGCATTAAAAAATTGCTCTTTTACTTAACAATACTTTACAAAATGTTGTTTTTTTGTAAAGTATTCTTAAAAAGATAATATCTGAGAGGTGTTTGTATGTTTTTGACTGATTTGTTTAATTTAAAAAAAGATTGTTGCCACGAAAAAATAACTCCTGATATGGAATCGGGTTATTGTCCGGATTGCGGAAAACTTATACAAAACGAATGGAATATTACACGTTGTTCCTGCTGTGGAATAAAACGAAAGTCGATGGTTATAAAAGGAGAAGTTAAACCTCAGTATCACTACTGTTCAAATTGCGGCGGAGAAGAATACACCGTTGAAAAACTGCCAAAGATAAATTTTATAGATATTAATTACGCAGTTTTGATAAAACGTGAAATAGAGCAGGAGACTAAATTATTTGAAACTACAAGATGCTGGGAAGAAAAAACAGCCTTGCAGCCAAAATTGCTAGTACAATACCTGTAATATCCGCAATTATACCTGTTAATATTGCATAACGGAATTTCTTTATACCTACAGAGCCAAAATATACTGAAAGTACATAAAACGTAGTTTCCGAACTGCCGACCATTATTGCGGCAAGGAAAGTTGTAAATGAATTTGCTCCGTTTTTTTCGGCAAGCTCTGCGAAAAGTCCGAGTGTTGCAGAACCGGAAAGTGAGCGTGTTAACATAATCGGGATTATATCTGCAGAAATACGGAGTTTATCTAAAATAAATCCGAAGGCAGAAGTAATCCAATCCATTGAGCCGGATGCTCTAAACATAGCTATTGCGACTATCAGGGCAACCAAATAAGGAATAATTGTAATTGAGACTTTAAATCCGTCTTTGGCTCCTTCAATAAATTCTTCATAAACAGGAACTTTTTTTATTAATCCGAATGTAAGAATTGTTATTACCAGCATGGGCAAAATCGAAATGGAGAGTTTTTCAAACATCAGTTATCCCTCCATATTTTTTTCAGAATCAGTGCAGTCAAAATGGCTGTCATAAAAGCAATAGTTGTTACAATCAAAGTAGGTATAATTATTTTTGAAGGATTATTGCATCCCAATCCTGTTAGAATAGCTATAACAGTTGCAGGAACAAGTTGAAAACCTGCGGTATTCATCCCGAGGAACATACACATGCTGTCAGTAGCGCTGTCTTTATCGGGATTTTCTTCCTGAAGCTCTTTCATAACTTTTAAACCGATTGGTGTTGCGGCATTGGTCAGTCCTAATGCATTAGCGCTTATGCTCATCGTAATATCTCCTATGGCGGGAGAATCCTTCTTTATATCCTTAAAAAGGAGTTTAGCAATCGGGAACAGAAGTTTTGAAATAAGGTTTACCAACCCGGATTTTTCTGCTATACGCATTATTCCGAGCCAGAATGCCATGATTCCAATTAATGAAAATGCTACTTTAACGGCAGTATTGCATGAATCCAGCATAGCAGTTGTTAGTTCTCCCAGCGTTCCGTTAATAACTCCGGCTAAAATAGAAATCCCTATCAAAAAGAAAAAAATGTAATTCATAGGATAATTTTAAAAAAAAAATTAATATTTGTCACTATGTTTATAGTATTATATAATTATTAAAGTTATTACTAAATTAAGATGTGGGATAGTGGGTTTATGGCAGATATTGATAATTTGAATGAGATGAATGAGAACTTTGATACAATAAAAACGCTTTTAAATTCAATAAGAGCGCAGGGCATTTTGAATACTTCGGATGTTGATAAGCTTTTAAGCGGTATAAATGCTAAGCTTGAAAAAATTAACACAGAAGAAGATATTGACTTAATAAAAATATTTTTAACAGAGTTAAAACAAAGCCTTGAAGAACGCCACAGTGTTCTATTATCCAAGTTTGGTGCAATAGAAGCCTTGTTCTCAAACCTTCTTAAAAATAGCAATCAATTGCCAAAAGCCTCAGAATTTAAAGAATGGTATGACATAGTAGCAACAAATCTTTCGGTATTTTCAAGAGAAGTTGTTGCCCAAAAAGAATCACTGACGGACATAACTTTGCGTTTGGATGCCATACGTTCCGATGATTCTCAGAAGAAAGATATTATAAAAAACATAACACTTTTAAAACCTGATTTAGAAAGACTTAACAATGGTTTTGATTCTATTGTTATAAGTTTAAACGATAATTTCAAGACACTTGCAAAAACTTTGTCGAGCATAGATAAGACAGAGTATCTGGACAGATTTGCAGATAATTTTCAAGGACTTGAAATGTCTTCAAACGCTCTTTTATCGGCGATTCAGCTTTTAGATAAAAAAACCGAGACTGTAGAAAATTCATTGAAAGATATTGCTACAAAGTCGGACTTTGAGCAGACAAGTAAAAATATTGATGAAATTAGGCTCTTGAACCGAAGTCTTAACGAAAACATAGAGGAAATAGGGGACAAATATGCTAAGATAGATGTGCTTGCCGATAAAATAGATGCTTCGGTAAGTATAATTGCCGGCTTGAAGACGGGACTGGAAGATATTGAGAGTCAAAATACTCAAGCTGTAATTGATAATTTGGGCAGACTTGAAGCAAAGCTTAAAGAAATAAAAGACGATACTGCTTTTGACGAATTTAAGACATCTTTATCGACAGTTTTAGATAACATAATTGAAACAACTTCTAATTTAAAGGAGAATATAAGTTTAACGTCAGACAGCATTTCATCTATTTTGGAAAATATTCGCTCTCTGAACTTAAATACCCATTTTGATTCGGTCTTAGCATCGATTGACTCAAAAGAATCCGGTATAAAAGCTTATATAGACAGCAGTGCAGAAAAATATGCAAATTTAAGTGAATCCAATCTTAATAAGATCATAAATAACATTACTCTGAGTGCGGATTCTTTAAGCACAAGACTGAGCCAGTCGCAAACAGAACTTTCTGCAATATGTGAAAGCAGTTTTGGAACTGTATTTGAAAATATTGCAGAGTTAAAAAGAATAGTTTCCCAAATTGACGAAAATGATGTATCAGCAAACAATGCAATGTTTTCAAATATATCAGACAGGTTAAATTTGTTTGAAACAGCTCTTAAAGAATCTCTTGAAACTCAAGAATTTACAACCGCCGAAGCATCCGCTAAATTGTGCGAGCAGGTGGAAAATATCAAAAATCTTTCAAGTGTTCTTGATTACAAGATGGATTCATCTGTTGTTGAAATTTCAAACATGACAAGGATGTTTGAAACATTGAGGGGTTCTGTCGACAGTATTCTTGCATTGAATTTTGTCGATACGGTTAAGGATTTAAGAGCAGATATTTATGCATCAAAACAGGATTTAAATACGATAATTGATTCTGCATCAAACGAACTTTCGGAAAATATTACAAAAGATTTGTATGGCAAATACGAGCTTTTAATAAGCAAATTAGACAGCGTGGAAGATGAATTTAAGAAAACTCAGGCTTCGGCATTGAGCTATGTAAAAGAAACAATGGAAAAAATTTCTGATTCTCTTGTTGACGTAATTTCTTATGTAAGTGAATCAAAAGAGTTTCCTACAGAGGAACTGGATAAAAAGATAGATGGAATTGCCAATACGCTAAAAGAGACAAATCTTAACTATGTAGAAAATGTAAGAGATATAGTTGATATAATACGAGTACAGGTTGAAAACAATCTTAAAGATTTGGAATCCGATAACGCAAAGCAATATGCAAAAATTAACGAAATTGTAACATTAAGCACGGAAAATTTAAGAAAAGATATAAGAAATTCTTATGACAAACTGGTTGAAGTAAGAAACACATATGAAGATTTAAGAGAACTTATTAATGTTAACAATCTGGATAATGCCGGAAGGTTTGAAAAGCTTGTAAATGCTGCCAATGATATAAATGCCGAATTCGATAGCAAATTGTCTGCATTGAGAAATGCTTTACTTGAACGTGTGACAGAGTTCAAGAATGAATTTACATGTGAAAGTGCAGATAAAGTTAACGAATTCAGGTTTATGATAGAAAATCTTAATAACAAGAATTTGCAAGAACTTAATGCTTCTTTAGAAAGTGTAAAAACTCAATTAGAAAGTAATAATTCCGAAAACACAGCATCAAGAAATACTGCCTTGGAAGCTTTGCTTGGAGATTTGACGGAATTAAAATCTTTAATTAAAAATTCTTTTTCAGAAAATACAGAGTCCAGAGTATTAGCGCTTGATAATTTAATAGAAACAATAAATGGCGTAAAATCGTCAGTTCAAGAGCTTTCATTGTTAAGCGGAGACGAAAGAAAGAATGCTCTAAATACTATATTAGCTAATTTTGAAAATATAAAAAACAAAATTGAAGAAAAATCTGCTCTCAATATTGAGTCAAGAGAAAAATCTATGGATATGCTTCTTGCAAATTTTGAAAATATAAAATCTCAGATTGAAGTTTTGTCTTCATCAAGCTCATCCTCAAGAGAAACAGTGGTCAACAATCTGAATGATTCATTAAAAGAGCTGAAGAATTCAATTAATGAACTAACAAATTCGAATAACGAATCAAGAAGTATTGCACTGGAATCATTGACTGCGAGATTAGATGAAGTAAAAACGCTCATATCCGATATTTCTTCAAAAAGTTCTTCTTCCAAAGAGGATATTTTGAATAATTTTGAAGAAAATTATACCAGTTTGAAAACTGTGATTGCAAATACACTTTCGGAAGAAAGTTCTGCGAGAAAAGAAGCTTTCAATAAAATAAGTTCGGATTTAATAAGTCTTGATAACTCAATGAGAGATATGTATGACGGAATTACCGAAGGCAGAAAATTGGGTCTGAACGAAATTTTTGAACATATAAACAGTTTAAAAGAGCAAATAACTGCGTATGCAGGAGAAAATGTAAACAGCGATAATTATGTTATATCAAGAGTAAATGAGTGTTATGAAATTCTTAAATCAAAGATTGATACAATATCCGATGAGTCAAGAAATACAAGAAATAACGCCTTAACACAGATACTTGATTCCTTTGACGGATTAAGAGATCTTGCTCAAACATTAAACAACAAAACTATTGACGATATCTCGGCAAAAACAAATCTTATAATAGATTGTTTTGAAACCGTAAAACTAACATTGAGTAAAATAGACGATAATATAGACAGTGATTTAACCAGGCAGTTTTCAATTATTGAAAGTAATTTTGAATCGCTGATTTCACAGATGACAATTCTGAATGACAAATCCGAACAAACACTTGTAGATAAGATTAATGATGAATACAGAAATATATCTGAAAAAATTGATGAAAATTTAACGCAAAAACTGGAAGATTATAAAACAAAAATTGAAGAAACTTTTGATGTGCTTACGGAAAAAGCTCAGACACAGTCATCTTATCTACAGGAACGTATATCGGATATAAATTCCGTAATGAAGACTGTATGGGCAGATCAAGCAGAGAGCAACATTCGCCAAATTGACGAAATTTCTGACAGGTTAAAAAATATATTAGATGAAAATATTAAGATTGCAGAAATAGACTATAACGCCTTAAAAGACAGATTGGATGATTTTACAAAAGAATTAGAATCAAATAATGAAATTTTAACTCAAAATCTTAAAGCCCAGCTTGATGATATGACTAAGTATGTCGATTCCGTTCTTGATATTCAAGTTCAGGAAACCGGAGCGAGAGCTGATGAAATAAATAATATGCTGGAATCAATTTCGGAAAAGATAACATCAAAATTTGATACCATAAATGCAATATCCGGGGAACATTTGGATGCAGAAAATGCGATAAGGGCTGAGATAGCATCGCTTACAGGTTCTGTAGAGGATTCTAATGATCTTCTGAAAGGATTTATTTCAGATACAAATGACAGATTACAGCAAATAATGAATACAACAGCGGAAACATCCGTAAACGAGGTGAAAACAATAGAATCTTCAACAGACAAGCTTTTGGAACAGATTGAATTGGGTAAGCAGTCGGTTGTTGAAATAAGAGATTTTATATCAAATGTGATACAGCAAAAATTAAACGCAGTTTCTGAAGATATAGAAAAAGAAACGGATGCTGTTATAAGGGAGCTTATAGATCACTTTGATTTTGTTAAAAAATCTCAGCAGGATATAGTTATACAGGTCACAACCGGCATAGAAACAGTAGTAGCAAACCAAATTTATAATAATATTGAAGATTTAAAATCTTATTTGGATGTTAAGACTGATTCTTCCATGATTTCGGAAAAGTTAGATAACCTAAAAATAGACATTACTTCTATTTTGGATAATACAATTTCTGATTTGAACAAAATGCTAAGTGTTGATGTGTTTAAAGGTGAGATTTCTGATTTTCGTGTAGCGAATGAAATTCTTGTAAATTCTGCGGCAGACAGAGTAAACGAAAAAATCGGAACTTTTATAGGCGAATTTTCTGCAAAAATCACAGAAATGATATCCGGCGGAAATCAGAGCGTTGAAGACAAACTGGCATTATTTGATAAGAAGTTTGTAGATACGGTAGTAGATAAATACGAAGAAATAAAACTTGTTTCAAATAAGCACAATGCGCTATTTGAAGAAGTTAAGGCTTCTATAGACAATGTTTTATCGGATTTTCACGATACTAAGAATGAAATCGAAAACAAAATAAACAACTTAATTGAAACAATCAAACAGACTTCTGACAGTACAAACAGCGAAATAAGACAATTGAATGATTGCTTTGAACATTTACGTTCGCAAATATCAAATAAATCTTTTGATGAAGCTTTTCAGGCATCAATAAACAAACAGATTACATCGTTGGAATCTTTGATAAAAGAACAAATGTCCTACATTCAAGATATTAATGATATCTGTGCATCGAATCTTCCGGATGTAGCAGAGCTTGATACAATGGTAAAATATACGATAGTTGATAAATTGAATCAGTTATCAGAAAAGCTTGAAAACCTTGATTCACACGAAAAGATTAATAAAGGTTTTGAGAGTGTAAATAATTTGTTGCTAGCAACAGCAGATAACCTTTCCGAACAGTTAGAGGCACAGAATGTAGAAGAAATTATCGGAACGGCGTTGAAAGAAACTAAGTCTGATATTATTACTCAATTTTTGAATATTTTCAACCAAATATCTTTTGTAACAGAACAGGAAGAAATACTTGATTTTATTCAGGAAAAACATGATGAATTAATTAAGATTCTGAGCCATATAATTACAAAATCAGATGACAGGATTGATTCTGTAAGAAAAGAAATCAGCCTGATAAATGATAAAATTACAAGCATAATATCATCAGAAGGAGATGTTGATTATATATACAGCTTGCAGGATTTGGAATCAGATATAGCTAATTTGCGCATTGTTCTTAAAGAAATGAAGGACAATACGGACAATTACAGTGGAGATTTTGATAAATTAATGGAATCTACTGAAGGTGTGTATAAACTGGTAGAATCTATCAAAGAAGATTTGCCCGACAAAAAATCTTTTGACAGTTTAACAGAAGACATTGTAAGTATCAGTACAAGAACAAACAAGCTTATTTTGGCTTCGGATGAATCATACAAGACTTTGAAAGACAATCTTCATGATTTTAAACTTGTTATTAATGACTTGGATGAAAGGACAAGAAATTTTGCCCAGGAGTCAGGGATGGACAAGATTAACTCAAAATTGAATGCCATCAATACAATGATACAAAATGGTGCGAAAAATAATCAAGTATTCAACGAGGTATTTGAGTATCTGGCTGAGTGGGTTGACAATGCTGGTAATCAGATTAATGAAATATCAAATAAAGTCGATACCTTGGATGATATCGGTCAGATAAAGGTTATGCTTCAGGATATGAAAGCTGAATCTGAAGATAATTCGGACAATGTTGAACTTATCGAAGCGCTGGGAAATGTTTTTGATAAACAGGCAAAGAAAATATCGGCACTGGAAGCAAAGTTAGACAAAATCATTGTTGAAACAACAATAAATAGCAAAAACGATAAGTTTGATATGAAACCAATGGAAGAAACTTTGAACAGATTTCTTGCCGCCATTGGAGATAAAATAACAACTCAACAGGAAAAAATTGATTCTTTAGAATCAAAAATGAAAAAAATGGTTGATATGTTAGATGAAAAAGATACTGCCCAGTTGACTAAAAAAGTTGGCGGGATGGACAGGCAAATAGCGAAATTAAATAAAAGTATTGAAAAAATAGCATCACATGTTGTTGAAAAATAAAATCCAAGAAATGAAATCATTTTTAAATCACAATAATATTCTTACTTCCGAGGAAGAATGTTATTGTTATGCCCAAGATTCCTCAAATTTAGTAAAGCCGGATGTTATTCCAGATGTGGTTGTTTTTGCTGAAACGATTGAGGATGTACAACGTATCCTTAAATATGCTAATGAGCATAAAATTCCGGTAATATCACGCGGTGCAGGAACAAATATGGTTGGTGCATGTGTCAGTAATAAGGGCGGAATAGTGCTAAACTTTTCTAAAATGGATAAAATTTTGGAAATAGATTCTGCGAACATGACAGCTACAGTTCAACCCGGAGTCGTTTTAGGCAAATTGAAACAAGAGACAGAAAAAATAGGTCTTTTTTTCCCGCCGGATCCTTCTAATTATGCAGTGTCAACAATCGGGGGGGCAATAGCACAATCGTCAGGTGGGGCAATGGGTTTTAAATACGGAACAACAAAGGATTATGTTTTGTCGCTGAAAGTTGTTACAGCAGACGGCAGACTTATGACATTGGGGGCAAATACAGCAAAAGACTCTGTTGGCTACCATCTTGCACAATTAATGGTTGGGAGTGAAGGAACTCTTGCCGTTATAGTTGAGGCGACATTGAAGCTTATTCCTAAACCGGAAACGAAATATGCGATTTCAGCGTATTTTGATACTTTAAATTCAGGCATGCTTGCCGTAAATAAAATAATTGGCAGCAATATTTTTCCGTCGGCAATTGATTTTATGGATAAAAATGCAATAAAGGCTGTTGAAGATTTTGCAAAATGCGGTATGAAAACGGATAAAGAGTGCTTGCTTTTGCTAATGTTAGATGGATACCGAGCGTCAATGGATTATCAGTTGGAATCAGCAGTTAATGTTCTAGAGCAATCAGGTGCATCGGAAATCAAAATATCGGATGAAAATAATGCAGATACTGTTTGGAAAGCAAGAAGAACAGCTTTTGCCGCAGCTGCAAGACTCGCACCGGATGTTGTTACAGATGATATAATAGTTCCGAGAGAAAATTTGGCAAAAATGGCAGATGTTTGTCAGAAAACTGCTAAAAAGTATAATTTAAAAATGTGTTTGGTAGGACATGCAGGAGACGGGAATATACACCCGCAATTTGCTTTGAATTTAGATAATGAAAATGAATTTAAGAACTGTACTGATGCAAAAGCAGAAATATATAAAACCGCTGTTTTATTAGGCGGAACGATATCTGCAGAACACGGTGTAGGTCTTGAAAAGAAATTTTATATGAAAGATACTGTTGATGGTAATGCAATTGAATATATGAAAATGATTAAGAATATTTTTGATCCGCAAAATATACTTAATCCGGACAAGATTTTCGAGTTATAAAAGGAGTTAAGATGGATATTATCGTTATTTATTGTACAGTTCCGAATAAAAAATTAGCAAAAGAAATAACGGCTGTTTTGATGAAACATCGTTTGGCAGCGTGTGTTTCAATGGTTGAAAATGTAAAATCCATATTTTCTTGGGAAGGCGAAATTTGTGAAGAAAAAGAAATATTAATGATGATAAAAACGAGACGTTCTAATTATGGCAAGATAAAGCTTGTAATTGAAGACATGCACACATACAGTGTGCCGGAAATTATTGCCCTGCCGATAGTGGATTGTTCGGAAGATTATTTAAAATGGCTTGCGAAAGAGACTGCATCACAAAATTAGTTGAATATATTGAATCTCAGGGGGTAGAGGTTAATATAGGCAGAAACAATGCCCGTGGAAACAAGGGCTTTTTTAAAGTTGTGGGTAAAAATAACTATAGAATTGATATTTCAAACGGATTGAATGAAACCGAAATCTTGAGGGTTCTTGTGCATGAATTTGCTCACTATGTTCACTATAAATATGACAAGACTTTAAAGTCGGCGGAATTTTTATTCGGAAGTGATTACAATCTGTATGAAGACGATTTAATAAATCTGACGGTAGATTCTATACCTAAATGCTCAATAAAACCCTTGTTTCATCAAAAAGAGACTTTAAAATCGGAAATTTCCGAATTATCTAAATTTATTAAGAATATTTACCCCGATTTTAAGATAAGCGAGCCTTTTAAGATTATAGAAAACGAAATACAAAAGCCTGCAAAGTATCTTTTAAAATATGACAGAGTTAAAGTTATTGAAGGTTTCGGGTTTAGAATCTTATCTATAGATGATATAGATAAAAGTTTTCCTAAAATGAGTGATGTTTGTAAAAAATATTTAATGATACAATCAAAACGCAGAATGTTAAAACGAATAACTTCAAAAATATCAAGATTAAACCGATATTACAATTCAGTTTCGGAATTAATATCCCGTTCTTTTGAATACTATATTTTGAGACCTGAAATAATGCAGGCAAAAGCTCCGGCTTTGTACGTTTTTTATAATAAAAACACGCCAAAAATCAAATATATAGCGAATTTTATAGAAATAGCAAAAAATTGTTTGACGTGATTTATGTATAGTATGCAGATACAAAATAACAACACAAGTTTTAAAGCAAAATTCATAGATAGCGAAGGTTTACGTCAGGTTGTCAATTATGCACTTGAACATAACAAAGAAGAAAAGCTGAATTCAGCTCGTAAGAATATCGAAAGTTCATACATGCATATAAGAGTAAAAATGGATATAGGCGAAACAGATAAAGGTTTTCCTAAAGTTATTTTTACGAGATATAAACCAAAGTCTTTTGTTTTGCTACCTAAAAACTATGGTGACTACATTGAATCAAAGCCGATTGAATATGTTTATAATGCAAAAAAGAAATCGGCATTAGAATTTGCGTATGATTTGCTTATAAAAATGGGTAGCAGTGTCCCTAAAAATAAAGTTTTTCAAAAGGTTGTCATAAAAGGAAGTTTAAAATAAAAAAAAGACGGCTTTGCCGTCTTTTTTTGAAACATACAGTTTAAGCTTCTGCTTCGTCTTTTTTGCTGAGCATGTCAGAAAGCTTTGACATAATTTCTTCGCTTTTTTCCTGAACATCAGAAACGATATCATCCGCTTTCTTTTGGATATCTTTTACACGAGCATCAGTTTTCTTTGCAATATCAGATGCCATATCGCCAAGCATTTCTCTTGTCTCTTCTCCTGATTTTGGAGCAAGAAGAACCCCTGCTACCGCACCGATAATCGCACCTACAGCAAAACCTGCTAAAAATCTTGTTACTGACATAATATTTTCTCCTTCATTGTTAGTTTAAAATCTGTATAAAAATTTTTTATCCGTACTTTGTCTAATATTTAGTATTATTTTTTTGAAAACATTTTCAAAGCTGTGCCAACGCCTGACCAAAATCCTTTTGAAGCTTTAGCTGTCAGTTTCGAAAGTCCGCCCAATAACTTTAGAGGGGTTTTTGAGACAAAACCTTTAATTTTCTTGATATTTTTATCTGTATTAATAACAATACCACTTATTATTTCAACAGATTTATTTATATTCTTTAATGTCGGTTCAAGCTCGGTTTTGGCAATTGTAACAGTTTCATCGACATTTTTTGTGAGTTTTGATAAATCGAATAAAACTTTTGTGAGCATTATGCCTATCAGAAGCACCATTATTCCTGTTGCATAAGCTAAAAAAGTCAAGCTGTTATTTAGTTGAAATACAGATTCCATATATCCCCCTAGTTAAAATAATAATCGTTTACATCTTCAAGTTCTTTTGCTCTCCTCATTTTTTTTGATTTAAGCATATTTCCGAATTTTTTATATTGTTTTTCCAGCTTGTATTTTAAAAGGTCTATAGATTCAAGAGCTTGTTTTTTAGCTTCCTGTACTTCCGGCGAATATTTTTCGGCAAGATCACAAACCGTATCTTTAACCTTCGCTCTCATTTCTTCTCCTGGGCAAGGTGCATAAAGTATTCCAGCAGCAATTCCGCTCAGCACACCGGCTAAAAGACCCAGCCCAAAGCCTATTGATGATTTTTCTTTGCACATAATTCGTACCTCTTTCTATATTGATTTTCACACATTATATCACAAGTTGAAGGAGTGATAAACCCCTGCTTATGCGTTTTACGAGTTTTGAACGTCTGATTCGATTTATAAACTTAGAATTCATTTTGATAAGTATAATTGTTAAAATTAGCTTGTTCAATTGTTTTAACGCTATTTCATCACGTTTTGTTTTAAAATCCAAAGCAAAATCTTCGGCAAATTCAACACATTGAGCTGAAATTTGGCTTATCAAACGGCTTATTTCTTTCAAGGATAATTTTGAGTACGTTAAAACTTTATCTGCTTTTAGAATAAGTTTATCAAGCATAACCAATTTTGAAAAAATTGTATATGCTATGATTATTTCGGCTATAAAAACTATAGCGGTAAAAATTTTGTATACCATATTCAGTCCGTTATTTTTGTATTATGATTAATTATATTCTATTATTAAAAAAAATAGAATACGATTATGGGACTATTTTTAGATGGTTAAGGGAAGATTCGGGTTTTATTTATCATTAATACTGGCAAAGCTGGCTTATTTATTCCTGCGGATAACAAAGTTATCATCAGGAACTTCAATTATCGGACTTTTGACCTTAAAAATATGTCCTGATTTTCTTAAATATGCAAATGAATTTATAACAGTAAAAAAAATAAACATTACAGGTACAAACGGAAAAACAACAACCTCCGGATTAATCAGCCACCTTATTAGAGAATCGGGTAAAAGTATAATACACAACTCTATGGGAGCAAATATGCTAAACGGAGTTGTAAATTCGCTGGCTTTGCAAATAAGTCCCTTTATTACCTCGGAATATTCTGTTATAGAGCTGGATGAAGCAAATGTAGAAATAGTTTATAAAAACTTTGATGCAGATTATATACTTGTTACAAATCTGTTCAGAGATCAGCTAGACAGATATGGCGAACTTGCCGTAACGAGAATGTTTATACAAAACGGTATAAACTTAAAACCTGATATTACGGTTTTCTTAAATGCAGATGACCCTCTGGTAGCCGGAATAGAAGCGAAAAACAAAGTCTATTACGGCATAAGTGATGTTGTATATGAAGACGGACTTACTCAGTCAGATGTAAAAACAGAAGAAATGTTCAATTGTCGTTGCGGTAAACCTCTTTCTTATACAAAGAAATTTTACGCACAGCAGGGACATTATTATTGTGACTGTGGGTATAAACGTCCTAATGTTAAATACGAAGCTGTGGTAAATCTTTATAAAGACCACTCTGTTATAAATATTCAAGGTAATAAATATAATGTACCGCTTGTCGGTCTTTTCAATGCTTATAACGCAATAGGTGCAATATCGTTGGCTTTAGAAACAGGTATTAATGATATTCAGAAAAATCTTTCTACGTTCAAGGTCGCTTTCGGAAGGAGCGAGATTAAAACCTTAAACGGTCACAAAACGCTTATACAGCTTATAAAAAATCCGATAGGTGCTAATGAAGTTTTAAAGACGGTTGATTTGAATTCAAATATAATGATAGCAATAAACGATAATTATGCAGACGGGCGTGATGTATCGTGGCTTTGGGATGCGGATTTTTCTGTGCTTAAAAATGCGAAAAATGAGATTGTTGTTTCAGGTATAAGAGCGAATGATATGGCACTCAGGCTTAAGTATGCCGGGGTAGGGGTCGAGAAAATAAAAATAATAGATAATATTAAAAAAGCGGTTGATTATATAGGTAAAAAGTCGGAAAATGATATTACAATACTGCCTACTTATACAGCATTGTTAAAAATAAATAAATTAAAGGAGTTGAAGAAATGTTATTAGGGGTAAATATAGATCATGTTGCAACTTTAAGAAATGCAAGAGGTGGAAATGAGCCGGATGTCGTAGCAGCTGCAAGATTATGTAAAGCATGCGGAGTTGAATCTATTACAACTCATTTAAGAGAAGATAGGCGACATATCAAGGATGCAGATGTTGAAGCAATAAGAATGCTTCCGAGAACAAGATTGAATCTGGAAATGGCAATGACTGATGAAATGCAGGAGTTTGCACTAAAAATCCGTCCTCATGCGATATGTTTAGTTCCTGAAAAACGACAGGAACTTACAACTGAAGGCGGTCTTGATGTAGAAGGACAGCTTGATAGGGCAATAAAGTTTGTTCGACCGCTAATAGAAAAAAACATAGAGGTCAGTTTCTTTATAGATCCTGATATTCATCAAATTTCAGCAGTTTCAAAAACCGGTGCGCCTTTTATAGAACTGCATACAGGCAGATATTCGGAAGTATTCGGGACGGAGGATGAAGAAAAAGCCTTTAATGATCTTAAAGGTGCGGCTATTTTTGCCCAAAATTTTGGGTTAAAGGTTAATGCCGGACACGGACTTAATTATCAAAATGTTAAACGTATGCATGAAATTCCTAATCTGGTAGAATTGAATATCGGTCATTCAATAATTGCACGTTCGATTTTTGTAGGGCTGGAGCAGGCTGTCAAAGAAATGAAAGCTCTTTGCGAGGGGGTATAGTGAAATCAAAAGAAGAAGTTATAGCAGAAATGCAAGCTGTTGTTGAGCAGATGAGGCTTGATGATATAGAAGAAAACCCTGATTCAGAAAATGAGTTTTTTCAATGTGATGCTTGCGGAGAAGTTCATCCGTTGGCAGGTTCGGTTCAGTACGGGAATTACAGACTTTGCAACAATTGTGTTTTGCTGGCTGAAGTCGGTTTTGAACTCGGGCAAATTAAAGACATAGAGGAACTTATTAATGCGATGGAGGACAGAAGGTTGATTTCTGATTGCGAATATATAAAACAGGAAGAAAACAGACTGAATAATTAGTTTCTGGAGGAACGATTTGAAAAAGATTTTAGTAACAGGCGGTGCAGGCTTTATAGGTTCACATTTATGTAAGAAATTGACGGAAGAAGGAAATTATGTTATCTGTCTGGATAACTTTTTCACAGGCTCATATGATAATATATCAGGTTTAGCAAGCGGTTCCAATTTTGAAGTTATTGAACAGGATATAGAACACAATATAGACATAAAAGTTGATGAAATATACAATCTTGCATGTCCTGCCAGTCCGCCTCTTTATCAGTTTAATCCAGTAAAAACAGTAAGAACTTCTGTTGTCGGAATGGCAAATATGCTTGAACTTGCAAGAAAATGTGATGCAAAGATTTTACAAGCTTCAACAAGTGAAGTATATGGAGATCCGCTTGAACATCCGCAAAAGGAAACCTATTGGGGTAATGTTAATCCGATTGGTCTAAGAAGCTGTTATGATGAAGGTAAGCGTTGCGCTGAAACTCTTATGATGGATTATCACAGACAGTTTGGAACTGATATAAAAATTATAAGGATTTTTAACTCTTACGGCCCTAATATGCACCCCAATGACGGCAGAGTCGTTTCCAATTTTATTGTGCAAGCTCTTAAAAATGAAGATATTACAATATACGGAGATGGTAGCCAAACACGCTCATTCTGCTATGTATCGGATTTGATTAATGGTATGACAAAGATGATGAATTCAACCTGCTTTACCGGCCCTGTTAATCTAGGTAACCCCTCGGAGAGAACAATTCTCAATCTGGCAGAGTTGATTATTAAGCTTACAGCTTCAAAATCTAAAATAATTCACAAACCTCTTCCGAGTGACGACCCCGTAAAGCGTAAACCTGATATAACGCTTGCATCAGAAAATTTGAACTGGAAACCTGTTGTGAATATTGAAGAAGGCCTGGAAAGAACTATAGAATATTTCAGAAGAAAATTATAAATTCTTTTCTGACCATTTTTTATATAAATCAGGTCGTTTGAGCTTGGTACGCTCTATTTTTTGCTGTAAACGAAATTCTTCAATAAGCTTATGATTACCTTCCAGTAGTACATCAGGGACTTTTAAACCTCTGTATTCTCTGGGTTTTGTGTATTGCGGGTATTCCAAAAGCCCATCTGAAAAGCTGTCATCATGAGCGGATTCAATTTTACCTAATGTGCCTTCAATTTTTCTTGAAACACTGTCAATTAAACAAAGAGCAGGAAGTTCACCTCCTGTTAATACAAAATCTCCGATTGAAATTTCTCTCGGTTTAATAATTTCTCTGATTCTTTCGTCAAAACCTTCATAATGTCCGCAAAGTATAATAATCTGGTCAAATTCAGCAAGTTCGTTTGAAATTTTATCTGTAAAAGGTTCTCCCTGAGGTGTCATCATAATAGTAATAGAATTTGCCTCTTTATTTACCCCTTCATAACAGTCTACGTATGGTTGGGCATACAGTACCATGCCTGTACCACCTCCATAAGGAGTATCGTCAACTTTTCTGTGCTTATCAAGCGTGTAATTCCTTGGATTGACGGTATTTACTTCAATAATACCTTCGTTAACAGCACGTTTCATTATGCTGAAGTTCATATGTGATTCTATTAATTCAGGGAAAAGAGTTAATACATCAAACCTCATGAGAGCAATCCCTCAATGTTATTTATATGTATTTTCTTAGTTTTCATATCAACGGAAGTTACAATAGCTTTTACGAAAGGTACAAGACAAATATTCTTACTCATGGTTTTGACAGACAAAAGATCGCTGGCACCGTTATTTGAAACTCCCACTACAGAACCAACCCTTTTATCTCCGTCATAAACATTCATTCCAACAAGCTCATCAATAAGAAATTCGTCTTCCTCCAGAAATTTTCTTGCAATTTCTTCTTCCACAAAAACAACAGCACCCTTGTAATTAATAATGTCGTTTATAGAATCAATTCCTTTGAATTTTACAATTGCACATTTCGGGGTAAATCTTAAATTTTGAATCTCAAACTCTTTATAATCATTGCCTGTTTTTAAATAAACTTTTTTAACCTGCGACAAAAAATCTTCCCGATTCTTTGTATAACCGAGTTTTGCTTCGCCTTTAACACCATGGAAGTTTAAAATTTTACCTATTGAAACAAAGTTATTCTTCATTTTCTTTCTTCTTAGGTTTTCTTCCTCGTTTAGGTTTTTCTTCTTCAACGGATTCAGATGCCTCGGGCTTGGGTTCTTCTTTAACATCAGCCCCCTTTACCACTGTATGTTTTGCTACCATATAGTCGGCAGGTTTATCCGCTCTTTCTTCGTTCCATCTTTCAAGCCCTAATTGCGCTCTTACAAGTTTAATACCTACGTGAACACGCCATTCATCCATTTTTAACTGAGCTGCAATAATTTTGTGGCATCCGATAGGCGGAAGCGGTAACAATGGCTCATAAAGCATTTTTATTGCGTTTAACTGATCCGGCGATATAGCCAGCTTGCGTTTTGGGAACGGAAGTTTAGGAAGCATCATTTTTTGTCTGACTAAATTTATACCGAAAAATACTTTTTGCGGTTCAAGTCCCATATGTGTTCCGATTACTTCATGTGCATCCGGATTCGGAAGCGGAAGCATTGTCTTATATAAAACTTCAATTTGTTCCAGTTGTTCTTTGCTTATTAAAAGCGGTTTAGGTTGTTTCTGCGGTCTAGGACGTTTATTCGGATTAGGTTTGCGCTGGAAGTTGTTGTTCCTTCCTCCGCTTGCATAATTGTTTCTAAATCCATGATTATCTCTTTGCCAGTTATTATTTCTTTGCTGATAACCGCCTCTGTTATTGTTGTCACGTCTTTGGTTTCCGCCCTGATTTCTGTCACGGTTGTAGTTGTTTCTGTAACCGCCCTGCTGAGGTCTGTCATAGCTTCTTGGTCTTAGCTGCTGTTCTACCGAGTACGAGCTGTAACTCTGTACCGGTTTTTCGTCAGCAGATTCGCTTTTGTCAGCATAAAGACAATTAGGACATATAACACGCTTGGGGTTTTTTGTCTCAAATTCAGCACCACATTTAATGCATTTGTTTACATACATAATCTAAAGCCTCTTAACCACAATAAATAAAAATTTCACTAATCTAAAAATCCTGTCAATAATAATGAGAATCAATAAAAATAAACGGTAATTAAACCGAATATAATTATTATAATACATTTTTAAAAATAATCAAGTAGTTAAAACGAATATAGCAAATGTTGTATAATAACATTATGAACGAAATTCTGAATCAAACAATAAAACTTGTGCCGTAACAGCCAGGATGTTATATATACTATGACAAAGACGGTACTATTATTTATATCGGAAAAGCAAAGAATTTAAAACGTCGTGTTTACAGTTATTTTCATAAACAGCACGACAGCGTAAAAACAAATGTTCTTGTTTCTCAGATAGAAAAACTGGAGTACATAATTACGGATTCAGAAGTCGAAGCGTTGATTTTAGAATCACATTTGATAAAAAAACATAAACCGAAATATAATATATTGCTTAAGGATGACAAAAAATATCCGTACTTTTTAATAACTGATGAGAATTTTCCGAGAATTCAAATAGTTCGCAAAAAGAACCTTAATCCAGATAAGGGTAAATTTTACGGACCTTATACTGATATAAGGGCAATGCACTCAACTTTGGATTTTTTAAAAAAGATATTTCCTTTAAAACAATGCAAAACTCCGAAGTTTTCAAACAGACCCTGTCTTTATTATCACATAGGCAAATGCCTTGCTCCCTGTCAGGGCAAAGTTACTCCTGATGAATATCAAAAACTGATTAAACAAGTTGAGTTATTTTTGAGCGGGAAACAGTCTGAACTTTTGAAACAAATTAAGGAGCAGATGAAGATATATGCCGAAAACGAACAGTTTGAAAAAGCTGCTAAAATGAGAGACAGTTATTTGGATTTGCAAAAGACTCTTGAGCGGCAAAAAGTTGTTTATGAGAATACAAAACTTAATGAAGATGTGCTTTCCGTTTTGTATGAAGACGGAATTCTGGCAATTGTAATTATGATGATTCGGGAAGGCAGACTAATAGACAAAAAGGCCTTTACGTATTTTGTTGATAACATTGATAAAACCGAATACTTTGAAACCTTTTTCAGGGATTATTATACAAATTTAAAATTGGAGTTTCCCGACAAAATTATTTCAAAAGATCTTGAAGAAGTTGGAGAAAAAGAGTTATATGAGGACTGGCTAAAAATTATTTCCGGCAAAAAGATAACAATAAACTATGGCAGGGGTAGGGGTAAATATAGCGAACTGTATGACTTGGCGGTTAAAAATGCAGAAAATATTTTAGAAAATGCAAAGCTAAAAAAAATGGCTGAAATTAGGGATGACTTCAATGAAGTTGGTTCGTATCTTGTTGAAAAATTAAAACTGGAAAATTTTCCGAACAGGATTGAGTGTTATGATATTTCTCATATTCAGGGAACAAATACGGTTGCATCTATGGTTGTGTTCCAAAACGGATTACCTAAAAAAACAGCATATAGAAAATTCAAAATTCGCATGACAGAAGGCAAACCAGATGATTTTCTTTCAATGAAAGAAGTTTTGTCACGCAGACTTTCTCATTTAGGCGAACTAAAGTGGGAAAAACCTGACTTGATAATAATTGACGGAGGAAAAGGACAGCTTTCGAGTGTAATGCAAATAGTCAAAGATATGGGGATAAAAGCAGGAAAGGACGGGATAGATTTTGTATCACTGGCAAAACGTGAAGAAGAAGTCTTTCTTCCAAACCAATCAAAATCAATACTTCTGCCAAGAGAATCAAATGCTTTGTATTTGATTCAAAGAATTCGTGATGAAGCCCACAGATTTGCAATAACTTATCACAGAGATTTACGGTCAAAAGCTTTAAGGACAGAAAAGAATAAAATCTAAATATTAAAACTCTTTCTTGATCCTTCTTCGTGGTACAAACCGCCACCACAGATAGTTTCAATAACTTTTAATACAAACTCTCTTGAAGCATCGGCAGAGTTTAGGAAAAATTCTCTGTTGGATAAATGTCTGATTTTAAATATTGAATTTTGAGTTTTGTCTGCGGGAACAAACAAGGAGGCAACTTCTTTGTCCAGAAGTCTTGCCATCATGTCGCTTCTTGTTTTTGTACCTTCCATAAGTTCGTTATAATTTCCGCTGATTGCCATTATACGCCCCGAAAACATAGGAGATGCACCTTCTCTAAACAGTGCCTGAGGTTCATAGTTGCATCTTGTTGTAAAACTAATTGTGTGCCATAAAATATTTATTACAGCCACACTTTTTTCTTTGTCATGTTCTACAAAAATATTTTCTGTTGTTATTCCTCTTGATGCGAAGGATTGTTTAAGAGAATCCGTAATTGCTTTCAAATTGTCAATCATTTCCGAAAAGATTTCGGTAGTATTCATGGTAGCATGCTGATAATCCAGAAATTGTTTGTACATATGCGTAGAAACAAGACCTATACGCTCTTGTATAAGCGAAGATTTTCTAAAGGAAGTTTCTGAATTATTAAAATTTTCGTATCCTTTTGACAAAGTATAAAGTCTCCTTAGCATGATTGTACACTCAAAATGGTATGTGTGTAAACTTCTAGTTGTAAACTTTTGTAACAAATATTAAATGCATGGTTATAAATTTTGTCTGATGTGGAATTTAAGAGATATAGGCATATGAAAAGGAGATTTTGTCATGGAAATTCTAAACTTAATATTATTCGGAGGTCTATGCTATCTGGCATTTGTGGGATTGCCTGCATTTTTTGAAAAAAGGTTTGAATGTTAAATTATTCAACCAGTAGTTTAAGAGATTCTGCGTACTGTTCAAACTTTTTTTGTTCGGTACCAGGGTCGATTGAGCTGTGATTTTGTTCATTAACAATTTTAATGTATAGCTTTTCAAGCAATACATATAGTATTACAGCTTGATTATCATTTTTTCTTATTAAATCAAGAGAATTGCTCAATTCCGACAATGCTTTTTCAGGGTTAGAATCTTTTAATAAAAGAGCATTAAAATATTTTGCGATAATAAGAATGTTAAATATTGCAGATTTATCTGACTTTTTTATAACATCATGATATATTGCCTCAGCTTTAACCGTAATGCCTATTTTTGAGTAGGCATAAGCTATCAGTAAATCGCAGAAATACTTGATTTCCTGCTGATGAAGTTCATCGGAAAGCAGTTTTGCCTGATAAATATTTTGGGCAAATTTTTTGTAATCATCTTTTAGGTTGGAAATTTCCTGTAATATTAAAAAGATTACTTTTGAAAATGCGGAATATTCTTCAATATTGCCGATATTATATATTTTCCCGGCAAGATAATCTCTAATTGCCAAAATACAATCCTTTTCCGGAAGATCTGTGCTGAGAGAATTGTTTATGGTGTCAAAAAATTCCTCCAGCCCATCATCCATAAGGTAAAGCTTTGCAAAACAGGCAAGTCTCATAGTTTCCATAACGTGAGAAACAAACAGATTTGTCGAGAAGGAAGCCGGTTTTATCTTATCAATAATATCCATTCTTATCACGGACAAAATCTCAAGAGCGGTTTCATAACACTCTTTAAAACTTCCTATATTATACAAAATTTCTATATTAACAAGCGAAAGCAGTAAAAACTTAGTATTAACAGCTCCGTCTACAAGTATTGTAGGATGTTCCATTCTGGATAAAATATTGTGTAAAAGTCCAAGAGCATCAGTATAATTTGAAGATATCAAGGCTCCCTGAAGCATTAAATTGGAAAGTTTAACAATCTTTTCATCATCGTTGCTATTTATTGCATCCATAAGGAGAATGTTTTCTATGAAATAAATCTTATCCGGCGCATAACTGTACAAATACAATAGAATACTGTTGTAAACATCTTTTTTTCTGTTTTCAATATCAATTTGTGAAATGTTTGAATCAACGCTTTCTATTAATGACAAAAATCCCAAGCAATTTTTTAAATAAGCATCAAAATCTCCTGTTAGAATTGCAAAGTCAGCATTGTCACAGAGTTTCAAGTATTCTGCTTCAAACGATTTAATTCTGCCTAAAAGAAGTGCCTTTGTTGTTATATCGGCATTTGAATTTTCGATTACAGAAAGAAGTTTATTGACAAATTCTTTTTCCTTATTGTCGTTAGCAAGAGATAATATGCAATCTTTTAACAAGTTGTAATTATAAATCTCCAGAATATTTCCCGATAAATATGCAATCTTTGCATCAGTTAAAACTTTAATATTTTCTTTTAGATTGTTTACCCCGAGTGATTCAAGAAGTTTCGTATCAATCCTTGAATCAAGCATAGACAAATAAACCAATATACAATATACATCGGAATTTTTTGCAAAATGTTTTATTCTTGTTTTGCATAAATCCTTTAAATCATTCGGTATAACTACGGATTTCGAATCTTTAACAAGTAATTTATTTTCAAAGTTTATCAATACACCTGTTTCTGTCAGGTAGTCCAGTGCGTATTTAAAATAAAGGTATGAGCCGTTAAAATTTTCCTGTATTTTTTCAAAGTAAAAAGAGCCTATAAAATCAGATGCATCAGCTTTTATAGAGGATAAACAATTTGAAAAAGATGACGAAACAAGCGTAAGTTCGGTGTATAATTTAGTTTGTATAAGACTTTTTATCTTTGAATGAACCGAGACAGTATCTGATGTAACAAATACAAAGTTCGGTTTAACATTAAGATACCTGTCAAAATACAAACTAAGTGTTTGAATTGACGTGTCGTCAATAGCATCAAAGTTGTTAACTAAAATTACGGTTTTTGAAAGTATTGATAAAAACTTGCTCCACAATTCAATATAATTGAATCTTGCATCTTCAGGAGAAGATGCTTTTACTGCTTTTCCGGCACAAAAATCAAAAAGCGAACCAAAAGCTTTTCGGTGTTCAGGGTTGATGTTGTCTGAATTCTTTATGCTTAATGCGGGCAATCCGTAGTATTCTTTGAAAATTCTTTCAAAAAATCCCCACGGTTTATAGTTCATTTCTTCTGTACAATTAACAATAATTGTTCGAAACCCATGTTTTTTATAAAAGTTGGCGATTTCACATAAATCAGCCGAAAGTTCTGGTTTTGAGCGTAAAGATATTATTTTCCCGTTTTTGTTTAAATCAAGCGTTCGAAGCTTTTCATTTAAAGCAACCGCCGAAACCTTATCAAAATTGCATTTTGCATTAATATCAAACACTTTAAAAGAATAAATGTCGACATTTTCCTTTTCTTTTGGCGGTTTTTTGCTAAGTACATATTGTACCGCATTTATTGTACCGTTATCATTTTCGCTTTCCGGCGGTAAAACATAGGGGTCCAAGACTATTTCGTAAAAAGTGGTTGTTGTTCCGTTTTCTTCCAGCGAATATAAAGAATCTGTCTTGTAATCTTTATTAATCTCGTCCCAAACATTTTGATCGATAATTATTTGAGTTCCTTTAAGATATTTTTTTACATCTTTTTTTATGTTCAAAAGCTTTACGTTATTTTCAAACGTATGAAGTTCTTGCAAATCTTCTGCAGATTTTTTGACAATTGTTATATTAAGTCCGAGAGGTGTTCTTAATGCCTCCAATATATTAGAGTTCAGCTGTGTAAATGAATTAGCTAATTTTAAAGAAAATCTTACGGCTTTATTCGAAGATGTCGGGAAAGAAAGCTCTTTATTAAAATTAACTACAAAAGTCTCTCCGTAGGTAATAAACAAACCTTCAGTATTTTTAATTTGAGCAAGCAAAAGATTCTTCAGTTTAAAATAAAACTTTTCATACAAATCTTTAGATTGTAACAGCCTTCTTATTTTTTTGAGATTGTTAAATTTTATGACAACAGAAGCGATGTCATCAGATTCACATTCCTGATAAGCAAGAGAAGTTTTTGTCGGAAATCCGCATTTAACGCATAAATCATTAATGGAAGGGTTTATTCTTCCGCATTTTGAACATTTGATAAGAATTTTGTATCCGCATTGACTACATGTGGCAGTATCTTCAAGCGAATGACAATTCGGACACTCAAGAAGCAATACTTTGCTGCATTTTGGACAAACAGTCTGCTTATCATCTATTATGCTGTGACATTTAGGACATTCCATTCAGCTCAAATCTCAACTTTTTAATTTATTCCTGTTCCATTATAAAGCAAAAACTGATATAATTGAATACGGGTAATTTAAGAGGAGAATTTATGAACTTTATATCAATAATTACAGAGCCCGCAATTATAATAATTACATCTATTTTTATTTGTTTTGTCTTTATGGTTCTTGTAAATTATACAAAAATCGAAAAAAACTTGGGTGCGGTTTACAAATTTTTACAATCGTTAAATAAAAAAGAGATTTCCTACAGATTTAATCAACTGGATGAATATATGAACGGAAATTCATATACTTCAATATCTTGGGAGGATATGAAAAAGGCTTTGATATTTCCGGATAAGATTTTTAGTGCATCTCAAAATACAAATGCCGATTATAAGCCGGAAATCTATTTAACGGTTGATGCATCGTATTTCTTTAATGAAGAATCTTTAATTAATACGAAATTAAATTACAGGTTTATACAAACAATGCCTACAATTTTAACAGGCTTAGGGCCGTTTTTTACTTTTTTAAAAATGGCAATGGCATTTACGGCAGTAGACCTTTCTTATAATGCGGCGGAGTCTTCTTTAAACGCTTTGATAGCAAATATTCAGGTTGCAGCGTTGTGTTCGGTGTTTGCGGTCGGCTATTCTCTTTTGTTTATGTTTTTGGAAAAGACTTTATACAATGTTAAATGCAAGAAATATTATATTGCAATTCAGAAAGAATTTATACGATTGTTTGATATTTGTACAAGCGAACAGTTCCTCATAGATTTGGTTAAAGAATCAAAAAATCAAACTCACAGTAATGAATTATATCTGAAATCCATGCCGGAAAATTTAGCCTCAGCCGTGGTAAAATCAATGGGAGAGATTACAACACCATACCTTGAAAATATACTTTACAGCCTGAATAAGCTGAATGAAAACTTTGGCAAGAACGGCGGGAACGGAGATGTTGTAGATAAACTGTTTTAATAGGTTAAAATGAGAATTAAACGTAGAACGAAAGAATACGAAACAGGTAATATATTTTGGATTACAATGACAGACTTGATGACAGGTTTGGTACTTGTGTTTATAGTGATGTTTTTCTATGCATTTCTAACCGGACACATTAAACAGTTTGAACAAACACTTGCTCAGGAAAATGCAACAAAATCGCTGTATGAATCGCTAAAAAATGAGTCCATTAAAGCTACGGTTGATTTGATTTCAGGTGTTGTAAAAATTTCGGATTTAGAGCTTTTTGACCTTAACAGTTATGAACTCTCTCAAAAAGGAAAGCAATATCTGGATAAATTTGCACCGGCATATTTTAATTCACTGTTTTCAAATAGTTATTTGGATAAGAATATAGATAAAATTATTATACAAGGGCACACAGATTCTCAAACCTTTAAAGGTAAATATTCAGACGATGAACAGTATATGAAAAATATGGAATTGTCGCTTAAAAGAGCTTATGAAGTCGCAAATTATATGACAAACACGTCGTATAACAAAGTAAACGGCAACAGATTGAGAAAAATGATTATTGTCGAGGGTGCAAGTTTTTCAAGCCCTGTAATTGAAAACGGAAAAGAAAATTATGATAAAAGCAGGCGTGTAGAATTAAAGCTTGTTATGAAACAGGAAAAACAGCCTCATTCTAAATAAAATCTTTCATGTAATTAATACTTGCAATTTGATGAAAAATATTGTAAACTATTGTTAAGTTGTGTGAAGTTTTATGAATTTATACTAACCCCTTAATGAGAAAATGATGTTTCTGTTCAAGTCCCACAAAAAAGATAAATACGAAATGCAGCTTTTAGGTGCCGTACAAATTAGCGGTCACAGCTTTTTTGTATATAAAAATTTCGACGGGGAAATATCATTAAAATCAGGCAAAGAAGAAAAGCTTCAAAAGGCTGCGGTAAGACGAATGATAAGGCTTAATCCTACAGTATCAAGGATTTTGGAACGATACAGGATAAAACCCTGCATTGATACAAAAACTTTAATGGAGCTGGCGGGCGGTCATATGAACGACACATGCAAAGTCGCAATGGGTATTTATTCAAAGCTTTCTGCAAATTTACGTTCTCTTATTAGTGAGGATACTATAAAAGAAGCATCTATGCTTCATGATTTAGGAAAAGTTCTTATTCCTTCAAAGGTTTTAAACAAACCTGCAAAGCTCAACAAAAAAGAGCGGGCAATAATGAACATTCATTCTATGCTCGGGTATGAGCTTTTAAAAACTCAGAATATAAGTGAAGAAACTCTGGATTTGGTTAAATATCATCACCAAAATCTTAAACACTCAGGTTATCCTATGATTAAATCTGATGAGCATATTCCGGATTTAGGAGTTCAAATAATATCAACGGCGGATAAATACAGTGCTTTAAGGGAAGCAAGGGTTTACCGTAGAAGACTAAGCAAAATAGAATCGCTTTTGATTTTGTATAAAGAGGTTTTAGAAGGTAAAATTCACAAGGATATTTATAAGGCACTTGTTGAGTATGCTTCAAAATATGACAAAGCTGCATAACTTAGGCAATATTGACTCCGTTTTTTATAAATTCAATATTGTTTATTAAAATATATTCGCTGCCTAATGTTGATTTTTCAATATTTTCCAAGACAAAGTATGTAGAGCCTGAGCCTGACATAATTGCGTTCGGATAGGCTTTTTTTATTTCCTGAAGCTCTTTATAGTCATCAAAAACCGCATATTCGAGGTCATTATATAAATATGGTTCGATATCTTGTTTATTTGTCAGTGCTTCAATCATTTTTTCAGTCATATTGTTCTTAGGTTTAAATTTTTTTTCTGAATATTTGGTATAAGCTTCTTTTGCGGAAATTCCGAGATGTATCGGTTTAACCAGAGTTACAGGTCTGTTTATAACCGGCATGGATTGTGTTACTTCTCCTCTTGAGGTTGCGAGTACACAGCCTCCGTTTAGGCAAACATTCAAATCTGAACCCAGTCTGGCGCATAATTCATTGAGTTTGTGATTATCAAAAGTATTTAATAATTTGTTTAATCCGTACAAAGTACCTGCAGCATCGGTGCTTCCGCCGGCAAGTCCGGCAGAAATCGGAATATTTTTTTCTATAAAAATTTTAATTTCGCAGTTTTTAATTTCGGATTCTTTTAAAAATAAATCGCAGGCTTTATAAACAAGATTTTTTTCGTTGTATGGTATTTCAGTGCAGTTTCCGTCAAGTGTAATTTTGTTAGAATCGGCATGCCCGATTTTAATTGTCAAAAAATCATACAGGCTTATCAACTGCATAATACTTTTTATGTTATGAAAGCCGTCAGCCCTCCTGTTAACCACTTCAAGAGTCAAATTTATTTTTGCTGGACATTTAATTTTTATATCTTTCATAGGTAAATTATACCAAAGAATTAATTCTTAGGGATATTATGAGGACATGAATCGAATGTTACAATATAAATGTAAGTCGGGGACAGCTAGTGTATCGTCGTATTCGACTTTTTAAAAAAAGAATCAGCATTATGCTTGTAATCGGCTTACGCTTTTTAAAAAGAAGGTTTTGTCCTTCTTTTTTTGTGTTTGATTTTAAAAAAATTTCTTTTGTGATACAATCAATGTATAGATTTGGGAATACATAGAGGGGGATATGATGACACAGAGTTATGATGCTAGTAATATACGTGTATTAGAAGGTTTAGAGGCTGTACGTTTAAGACCGGGTATGTATATCGGTTCGACTTCACAAAGGGGTCTTCATCACTGTATATACGAAATTGTAGACAATTCGATTGATGAATCTCTTGCCGGATATTGTACGGAAATACACGTAACTGTTCATCCGGATAACAGTGTTACTGTAGAGGATAACGGTCGTGGCATTCCTGTTGATATAAAACCCGAATCAGGAAAATCCGCTTTGGAAATCGTCCACACAGTTCTCCATGCAGGAGGCAAGTTTGGTGACGGCGGTTATAAAGTATCAGGAGGTTTGCACGGTGTTGGCGCATCTGTCGTTAACGCTCTTTCAGAAAAAATGGTGGTTGAGGTTTCTCGTGACGGGTATGTTTGGAAACAGCAGTACCTAAGAGGAGAACCTGTTACACCTGTTGAGAAAACAGTTGCAACAACGAAAACAGGTACAAAATCTACTTTCTGGCTTGATCCTGAAATTTTTACCGAAACAACAAGTATTGATGTAGATATTGTTGCTACAAGATTTAGAGAAATGGCGTTTTTGAATAAGGGTTTGAAAATAGTTCTTCATGATGAAAAAAGCAACAAGGATGAAACCTTCCATTATGAAGGCGGTATTGCAAGTTATGTTGAATTTTTAAATCACAATAAAACTCCTGTGAACGAAGAACCGATTTATATGGAAAAAATGGTCGGTACAACAAAAGTTGAAGTTGCTATGCAGTACACGGATTCCTATAATGAATCTGTTTTGTCTTTTGCAAATAATATTAATACTCATCAGGGCGGAACTCACTTAACCGGTTTTAGAAATGCGATTACCAGAGTTTTGAACGACTATGCAAGAAACAATAAAATCTTGAAGGATTCGGAACAGAATCTTTCAGGCGACGATGTTCGTGAAGGTTTGACTGCAATAGTTTCTGTAAAACTTGAAAATCCTGAATTTGAAGGTCAGACAAAAGAAAAACTCGGTAATTCCGAAACGATGGGCGCTGTTCAGGATGTTGTAAGAGAAAAATTGCAGGAATGGTTAGAATTTAACCCAAAACTTGCGAGAACTATTATTGAAAAAACTCTCCAAGCTCAAAGAGCAAGGGAAGCTGCAAGAAAAGCAAGAGAATTAACCAGAAGGAAATCCGTTCTTGAAAATTCTGCTCTGCCGGGTAAGCTTGCAGACTGCTCAAACAGAGAACCTGAAAAATGCGAAATATTTATAGTTGAGGGAGATTCTGCAGGCGGTTCGGCAAAACAGGGAAGGAACAGAATGTTCCAAGCCATATTACCTCTTAGAGGAAAAATCCTTAATGTTGAAAAAGCACGATTGGATAAGATATACGCAAATAACGAAATTCAGTCTATGGTTCAGGCTTTCGGTATTACAATAAGCAGAAACCTGGAAGAATTTAATCTTGAAAAACTCAGATATCACAAAATTATTATTATGACGGATGCTGATGTTGACGGAGCTCATATCAGAACGCTTTTGTTAACATTCTTTTTCCGTTATGCAAGACCTCTTATTGAAAACGGATTTGTGTATATAGCACAACCCCCGTTGTTCAAGATTACTCAGGGTAAAACTTCGGAATACCTTTATGATGAACACGCTCTGGATAAAATGCTTAAGGAACGTGGTATTAAGTCATTGAGTCTTTCAGATAAAACAAAAACCAAAACAAAGACCGGTGATGAATTGTTGACCTTGTTACAAAACATGTCAACTTTCTACAAGGCATATAATAATCCGATTTTGAATATCATACCCTCGATTGTTTTAAGAGGTTTAATTCGCTCAGATGTAACAGTTGATGATTTTAGTAATCAAGATAAAATGAATGAAGTTTTAGCTTACCTTGAACATTATTTAAAAGATCACGCTGAAAATTACAACGTAACAGAAGCTAAGAATTACAAAGTTTCGCTTCAATATAATCCTGATACGGCAAAGTATGCTATTCAGCTTGATTTGTTTGAAAACGAACACGAAATGATTACTGCAAATATAATTAAATCAAACGAATTTAAGAGACTTAAAAATTCATATCCGTTGATTCGTGACTTCTTGATAGAAGAAGAAGAAAAACTTATTCTTGAATCCGAAAACGGAGAAGTTGAAATAACTTCGTTTGAACAACTGCAAAAGATTGTCGATGACAGAGGGCAAAAGGGTATGACAATCCAAAGGTTCAAAGGGTTGGGAGAAATGATGCCTCAGCAATTGTGGGAAACGACTATGGATCCTGAAACAAGAACTTTGTTGAAGGTTAATATAGAAGACGCAATGATGTGCGACCAATTGTTTGATATTCTAATGGGAGATAAAGTTGAACCGCGTCGTGATTTTATTGAATCAAATGCCGTCTATGCCACTAATATAGATACTTAGAGGGCAAATATATAAAGAACAAATTATTAAAATTATGGATACAGAACTTGCAAGAGAGGAATCTCAGGTTCCGATTCCAAATATATATTTAGCTATTATAGATTAAAAGAGGGGCGG
>CALYTW010000001.1 GCA_945487905.1 uncultured cyanobacterium | reverse complement strand
CGCCTTTCATTCCGCACCTCCTTTATCAACCGTCATTATCAAGGTTGACCTCCTTACTGTTTTCATTATTATCTACAATTAAATTAATTCTTTTTATTTGCACAGCCTTAGTTTTATCAATTAAAACTTCAACACCGTTAATTTGTGAAGCAGAACTCTGTGCTACCTCATATCTTTCCGGAAGGCTTGTGGAAAGACGTTTTAGGGATGTAGAAAATTCCATTCCGATGACTCCGTCGGGCGAACCGCAAAAACCGGCATCCGTAATATAAGCCATTCCGTTGATTATCTTTTCATCTGCTGTTTGCACATGCGTATGTGTTCCAAAAAATCCTTTTATAAGTGCATTTTCTTCATTATTAAACTCGTTGGCAAGATATTTTGCAAAACAAATTTTTTCAGCAGTGGCTTCAGCATGAAAATCAATGAAAATACTTTTTAGATTACTATTTTTTAGTCTTTTGATTTCATCAACAACTCTCTGCCATGGAGAGTCCATAGGAGGCATAAAAACACGCCCGAGAACATTTATAACGGCGATTTTTTCATCTCCGATTTCAAAAATCTGAGAGCCTTTTCCTTGAGTACCTTCGGGGTAATTGATGGGGCGGATTAGGCAATCTGCCTCATTAATATAGTCGTAGATATCTTTTTTATCCCAAATATGGTTGCCGGATGTCATGCAGTTGATTCCTGCATTCAAAAGTTCTTCATAATTTTTCTTTGTAAGACCAAAACCGTGAGAAGCGTTTTCAATGTTAGCAATCACAAACTCAGGATTTTTTTCAAGCGAATTCAGGTAAGCTTTGACAGCATTCCTGCCCTGCTTGCCTGTTATATCGCCTAAAAATATTATCTTTTTTATGTCCATTCTTGATTTACTTAGCTATTTCCGTAGCTCTGAATTCACGAACTACTGTGACTTTTATCTGTCCAGGATAATCGAGTTCGTCCTCAATTTTCTTTGCAATATCTCTTGCAAGTTTTTGAGAAGCTAAATCATCAAATTTTTCTGATTCAACAATAACTCTGACTTCTCTGCCTGCCTGAACCGCAAAGGATTGTTTAATCCCTTCATATCCGTTTACTATTTCCTCAATCTTTTGAAGACGCTTGATGTATATTTCCAACGTATCACGTCTGGCACCTGGTCTTCCCGCAGAAATTGCATCGGCCAGTTTTACTAAAACTGCTTCTATCGTATTTGCGGTAACATCGTCGTGATGTGCTTCTATTGCGTGAATAACTTCCTGCTTCTCGCCGTATCTTGAAGCAAGTTCAACACCGAGCTGAATATGTGTTCCTTCCTGAGTTTGATCAACAGCTTTTCCTATATCGTGTAAAAGCCCAGCACGTTTTGCAATAGCGACATTTGCACCGAGTTCAGCTGCTAACATTCCTGCGATATGACCAACTTCCAGCGAATGCTTAAGAACATTTTGCCCGTAGCTTGTTCTGTAATACAAACGTCCGAGGTTCTTGATAAGTTCTTTATTCAAGCCCATAACGCCCATATCTACAGCGGCATTCTCGCCTTCTTTCATTATTTTGCGTTCGATTTCTTCTTTTGATTTTTCAACGGTTTCTTCTATTCTTACAGGGTGGATTCTTCCGTCTTGTATAAGTTTTTCCAAGGTAACTTTTGCGATTTCACGTCTTACAGGGTCAAATGAAGAAAGTACAACTGCTTCCGGAGTATCATCAATAATCAAGTCAACTCCTGTAAGTGTTTCAAGTGTTCTGATATTTCTACCTTCACGACCGATAATACGACCTTTCATTTCATCGCTCGGAAGTGATACAACAGACACCGTAGATTCTACAACTTGTTCTATCATACATCTTTGCATTGTGGTGGAAAGAATTTCTTTGGATTTTTCTAAAGCATCTTCCTTAATCTTCGCCTCATTTTCACGAATCAACTGTAGTTGCTCCTGTGCAAGTTCATTCTTTATTTGTTCAAGAAGCATTTTTTTAGCGTCTTCCGATGACATTCCGGCAATTCTTTCAAGCTCTGATGTATGTTTACAGATTAATTCGTCAAGCAAATCTTCTTTTTCGATTAACTTGTCTTTCATTTTATCAAGTTCTGTTTCTTTATCGGTAATTTCTTGAATTTTAGTTTCAAGTATATCTTCACGTTTGGAAAGCTTGTTCTCTATAATCGCAAATTCTTTTCTTCTCTCTCTTTCATCTTCATTTAATTGTTCTCTTTCACTTTGCAGAGCTTCTTTAGCTTTAATCATTGCTTCTTTTTGAAGAATAGATTCTTTGTCCTGCAAATCTTTCATGCTCTTTTCTGTTTGCTGTAAGAGGTTTTTGTATTTAACTCTTTGTACTGCAATTACAGCAAGAAGTATTACAGCCGTTATAACTGCAATAACCAGTAATGCACTGTTCATTTTGCACCTTTACCTTTTCTATTTTTTTATATATATACGATATTCCGGCACATATAGCCTGCCGGACAACTCTATATTTAATATACAAGTTTTTTTATCGCATATATCCTCAAAAATTTTTTATCTACTACTATAATTTTATCTTACCATATATTTAAGGTTTTGTATATAAATCTTTTAATAATGTAAACAAAAAATTATTCATTAATGTAATTTATTCATTAATGTAATCGAAATTCTATTAAAAGTAGACTTAATTTAAAAAAAAATGTATAATCTCATTATGAGGCGGGGAATAGCACTATTTATAATAAGTTTGTTTATGTTTCAAAATGCGGTTTTGGCAGGTGAAGACGTATTTCAGGGTTATGCGGAATTTGATGACGAATATTCTGAGCTGGATAAAAAACTGTTTACCGGCAAAACCGAAACTTTGGAACGTCGTGATACTATCGAGATGACTGTATCACAGGTTCTTGACGGGAGTTTTTCTTATGAAGGGGATGAGTTTTTTGCAGAAATTACAAGTGATGTATACGGAAATAAGGGAATAATTATTCCCAAAGGCAGTCTTGCACACGGATTTATAAAAGATTCCGGAGAGGCAAAAAGGCTTGGGCGTGACGGTTATCTTGACTTAAGTTTTGACAAACTTATAACTCCGGAAGGTCGTGAAATCCCCATTGAAGGTAAAATGTCCACCAAGCTTCATCCGGTTAAAGCAGCTGCAAAAATTGCGGCTACGGATTTGGGATATACTGCTGTAGGCGGTGTAGTTGGGGGTATTGTCGCAGCACAAGCATTGGGAATTGAAGCTGCTATTGCTTCTAACGGATATACACTTGCAGGAGGTGCTGCAATAGGCGGTGCTGTTGGTCTAGGAATGTCTTTGTACAGAAAAGGCAAGGATGTTCTAATTTCTCCTGGGGACGAAATTAAAGTTAAGATTCTTTCAAGCGTAGAACTTCCTGTATACAGAGAAGAAGCACTTGTTCAAAAGGAAGAAAAATATCCCGGACTTGATATCAGAGTTTCAAATATTTTGTATGAAAAAGATCCGTTTGGCGAGGTTAATACAATTACTCTTTCCGTATGCATTTCTAATATGTCTGATAAGAGTTTTGCCGGAATGGATTTGGCACTGGTAAGCGACTACAATACAGTTTATAATCCTTCTATATTTGGAGATACAAGACTTTTGTTTTCTCAATTCAAACCGGGGGACAGAAAAGCCGGTAAAATATCATTTTCTGTAGACAACGTAAAGCATTCTTACTGGCTTGTTGTTAACGACAGAGCCAAAAATAAGCCCTTAACGAAGATTTCGCTTGATAATGCATACAAAAATGTTGCCGAGAGCGTTAAAAAACGAAACGACAAAGTTAAACATCGCAAAAAGAATTACTATAAAGAAAACGACATTTTTGACATATAAATTTACATAAATGCGTAGTCTTTTTTATTATTAAGCACAATATCTTTTATATATTGGTAGTACCCGCTGTTTTCGCCGTATTTTTCGATTTTTTTAAGTAATTCTGCACCCGAGATAAAACCTTGATTAAACGCAATTTCCTCAAGGCAGGCTATTTTAACCCCTTTGTTTAATTCCATAGTTTGAACAAAAACGCTTGCCTGAAGCATAGAATCATGAGTTCCTGTATCGAGCCAGGCAAAACCTCTGCCTAAAATTTCAACATTCAGCAATTCCTTTTCAAGGTAAATCTTGTTCAAATCTGTTATTTCAAGTTCTCCTCTTGCGGAGGGTTCAAGTTGTTTTGCGTATTCACAAACTTTATTATCATAGAAATACAATCCTGTTACTGCATAATTTGATTTAGGTGTTTTGGGTTTTTCTTCCAGAGAAATTGCTTTATGATTTGCATCAAACGCAACCACACCAAATCTTTCAGGATCTTTAACAGTATATCCGAAAACGGTAGCGCCTGTATTTTTTGAAATAGCACTTTTCATAAGAGTTGAGAATCCGTGTCCGTGGAATATGTTATCCCCTAAAATTAAGGCCACGTCATCATTTCCGATAAATTCTTCTCCTATAATAAATGCATCCGCAATCCCTTTTTGGACATATTGAATTTTATAATGAAGATTCAGTCCGAACTGGGAACCGTCTCCTAGCAGTTTAATAAAATTATCATAATCCGTTTCGTTCGTAATTATAAGAATATCTTTAATTCCGGCAAGCATAAGTGTAGAAAGCGGATAATAAATCATCGGCTTATCATAAACCGGTAAAAGAATTTTTGAAATAGGCTGAGATGCAGGATACAAACGTGTTCCCGCTCCGCCAGCAAGTACTATACCTTTCATATATCCTCCTTTATTTCAAAAATCCTTTCAGCTCTTTTTCCAGACAAGCATTGTCAATGAGACAATCAGGCAGAACTGACATCATATACTGCCTCTTTGAATCAGCCAGAATAACAAGCGGAACATAATATGCTCTTAAATCTCTCATTAACAAAGTTCCGTACGGCGAATCCGCATCGACTTTTACAAATCTGAAACTGCCTTTGTAATTATTAAATGTTTTTTCGTATATTGGATTAAATTCTTTACAATATTTGCAATTTTTTACATACATGTAGAGAAAGACCGGTTCCCCGGAACGCAGGGCATCTTCATACTGACCTGCAAAAACCGGAATTGCGAAGAACAACGATATTATAATTAAAAAAACCTTCTTCATAATTAAATAATATCACTTTAGTTTAATCAAAGTCAATTACCAAGTTTAACCTTCAAAACTTCGTAAATATCCATTTTATTTGCTTTACCTCTGATTTGTACATCGGGAATTTTAATAACATCAGCGATATCTTTAACTTTTTTGTAAGTGGATGTACTTATAAGCATTTTTGTTTTGTAAATTTTATTATAGCTTTCAAGCCTGCTGGCGAGATTAACCGTGTCACCGATTACGGTATATTCCATTCTGTTTACGGAACCTATATTTCCGATAAAAACTTCGCCTGTATTTATACCGACACCGATTTGAATTTCGGGTTTACCGGCGCTTGTCCATTTTCTTCTGAGTTTTTCAACTCGTTCCAGCATTGCATATCCGCATTTTACGGCATTTTGAACGTGTTTTTCATCCTGTATCGGCTCTCCGAATACAGCCATAATAGCATCTCCGATAAATTTATTAATGATGCCGTTATAGCTTGTGATAATCGGTTCCATTTCGGAAAAATATTCATTAAGTATTTCCGAAACCTGTTGTGCGGACATTTTTTCACTCATCGAAGTAAAACCTCTGATATCTGCAAATAAAACCGTTACAACTGATTTTTTCCCGCCTAAACCAAGATTATCAATATTTTTAACAACATCTTGCATTACATCGTGGGACATATATTTCCCCATTGCGAATTTTACTTGTTCTTTGCTTTTGTTTTCGGATGCGTACTTGGCAGTATATGCAACAATAGTTGTTAAAATAAACATCACAACCGGAGTGAGTATATTTATTACACATAGAAAATAGAAACAAACCATTCCTGCCAGAATATACCCGAAGATTAATAGAATTGCAGATATAACGGATTTTATTAATCCGGTATTTTTCACTGTAAAATATAGAGCAAGCATTCCTAAAATTGTTATTATAAAATTTGCCCACTTTGGTAAAACATTCAGATAGTCATTATGAAAAATATTGTCTATTATCGTCGCCTGAAAATCCACTCCCGGATGCTCTCCACGCACAGGCGTACTCTTATTATCGTTTAAACCAGCACCTGCAGGTACATTAGCACCTAAAACCACAATTTTATCTTTAAATATTTCTGGATTTATTAAGGGCTGTTGTTTTTGTTTTAAAAGTTCCGTCGATTTCATAATATCAATTGCGGAATAATATTTATGCGAATACTGATTGTCATAAAGCTTATAAAACCTGACCGGAACTGTAAGTATAAAATCCGATGAACTATGTTTTATTTTATAATTCAAATTCGGGAATTCAATATAATGCTTACTAATCAGAATTTTATCAGCAGGGTTCAGAGTCAAAAAAGCTTCCAGACCTACGGACGGATAATAAGCATTTTTGTATTTAATAATCGGTATATGATTGCGTAAAACCGAATCAAAAATCGGAATATTCCCTATTGTCATATCTCCGCTGATTGCACCTGTCGGAGTTATAACAATTCCTGTCTTTTTTACAACGTCAAAATAAGGTTTTGGAAATGGCAGAATACTATTGAACAATTCAGGTAAAATATTTGAATCAAAAACATTTTTAAGAGCATATTTCTTCTGAAATTCAAAGTCATACTGCTTGCCGAATTCTTTATTTTCCCATTCTTGTGCGGATGGTATAAAACCTGTTATAAAATTGTCCATTTCGCCGACAGATTTAAAATATTTTGAATCTGACTGCGGATTATCTTTATCGAGGGCTACCAAAATTGAATCGTGAATCACAATTTTCGGCTTAGCATATTGGGTAAAATATTCGAATATATCGCAATAAAGTTCTCTTTTCCAAGGCCAACGGTATTTCTTAACAGACTGTATATCAATTACTATCAGTACAACGTCATCACTTCCGTAGACTTGTTTGTATTTATCAAAAGGGAGTTTTTGGGTTAAAACATTTTTAACCATAAAATCATAAGCCTTAGGCTCTGCAAAATGATAAGTGAAAATATAAACAATTCCAAAAACTGCAAACAGCAGAATCCAAAGAGCCAGAAGTTTTATTTTGCTATAAATTCCCTTATTCACTTTACTACCTTCACTCACTCTACTCACTTATTTATGATATAATAAATTAAGCAAAAAGGATTCGTTTAAATGAGTGAAAATTATTTAAGTATAATAGCCGAGGATAAAGTATATCCCATAATAAGAAACAAAAATCCGGAAAAAACCATAGAAATAGCTAATGCATTAATTAAAGGCGGCATAAGGGTTTTGGAAATAAATGTTGAATCTCCCGCAATTTATGAAGCAATAAATGAAGTTTCAAAATCAGCAATTGTATGTGCAGGTGGGATTATAACATCAACTCAGGCGAACTGGGCATTTAAAAACGGTGCAAAACTTTTTGCGTCACCTATCTTTCAAATGAGTTTGGTCAGAATTTCAAAAAACTTGAATATACCTTTTATAGCTGGAACAACCACAGCAAACGAAGCTTATGAAGCATGGAAGTCCAGAATCCAATTGATAAAACTTTTTCCTGCAGAAGCAATGGGCGGAATCCAATATGTAGAGAATATCTTGAGACAAATGCCGTTTTTAAATCTTATGCCGACAGGGGATATAAAGTTGAACGATGTTGTTTCATATCTTCAGGCAGGAGCATCTGCCGTAGCTGTTGGACGTGATTTCTATTACGGATTTAAGCCTGTAGAAATTACCGAAAGAACTCAGGAAATTTTAACCGAAGTTAAGGATTATACAAAATGGAACAAAAAATAGATGTTGCAGTAATTGGTGAATGCTTGATAGAGCTTTCTGCAAACGGAAAACTTGCGGAAACTTCAACTTTGAATAAATATTTTGGTGGAGACACGGTGACCACTGCTGTGGCAATTGCAAGACTCGGAGGGAATGTCAGCTATGTAACAAAAGTCGGTAATGACGGCTTTAGTGAATTTATATTATCGGCTTTGCAGAAAGAAAATATTGACACTTCACTTATAAAAACCAATGATGAACAGAACGGAATGTATGTTGTAGCACATACTCTTGATAAAAAAGAGGTTTTATACTACAAGCGTAAAACTGCAGCAACAAAACTTTCGGTTGATGATTTTCAGGAAGAAGATATTAAAAAATTAAAACTTATATACTCGACAGGGGTTGTTCAATCGCTTTCTGCAAGTTCCAGAGAGCTTGTAAGAGAAGCTTTCAAAAAGGCGAGAGAAAACGAAGTGCTTACTGCTTATGACCCGAATTACACCTCTTGCTTTATGAATTCTGATGATACAAAAGAATACTTTGAAGAAATTATTGAGTATACGGATATAGTGTTTTTAAGCCTTAAAAACGATTCATTAAGGCTTTATGAGATAAACTCGGTTGACAAAATTATGCAATATTTCTGGGACAGAGGAGTAAAATTAATAGTTATAAAATCTCATATTGATAACGGATATTATACCGGTTATCGTGGAGAAATAAGTTTTACAGAATTTTATAATACTCAAAAGGCAATCGATACAACAGCTTCCGGAGATGTATTTAACGGCGGTTATATATATGCAATTACAAACGGTTATTCTCCGAGTGATGCATCAAAGTTTGCCTCTGTTGTTTCAGGCTTGCAAACTCAAAATTATGGTGCAATACAGGCAATTCCTTATATTGACGCTGTTTTGGAGAAGGTTTAATGACAAAATATTTAATATCCGGATATGTAGGTTTTGACAATTTCGGCGATGAAGCTATAGCAAGCGTTTTGTCCAATTATCTAAAAAAAAACGGTGCGGAAAAAATTACTTATCTGTCGATTAATCCGCAAAAAACAGCAAATTCGTACGGAGTAGATGCTGCACCGATGCTTAATTTTATAAAACCGATTCTGGAATCGGATGTGCTTATATCCGGAGGAGGAAGCCTTTTACAGGACATTACCAGTCTGAAAAGCCTTTTATATTACCTTTCGGTTATTATGACGGCACTTGTATTCGGCAAAAAAGTGTTTATTTTTGCTCAGGGTTTTTCAAAATTCAGAACCAAAACTGGCAAATTTTTAACAAAATTTGTCTTAAAACAATGTGACAGGATTTCAGTTCGTGATAAAAAATCTCAGGAATATTTGAAATCTCTGGGAATAGAATCAGAACTTGTTTCCGACCCTGTGTATGAACTTGAAATACCTGATAGCGAACACTTTGGAATAGGAGTTCAGCTGAGAGGTTTTAGGGCTTTGACAAATGAATTTCTTGTAAATCTTGCGGATGAAATTTTAGCAAAGTTCCCAAACCATGAAATAAAACTTTTCTCTCTACATGACACAATTGATTTACCCGTAATAGATAAATTTGCCGAAATGCTTTCTGCAAAAGGGTGTATTCCTAAAATTGTAAAAGACATGAATGTACCAGAAGCAATTCATGAGCTTTCAAATCTTGAATATTTTATCGGAATGAGATTTCATGCCTGCATGATAGCTTCTAAAGCTGGAGTCAAAACGCTTGGGATAAAATATGACGAAAAAGTTAGACGGCTTGCTGAAGATGTCGGGTTTTCTTCAATAAACATGTATGGTTGCGAGGTTAAAGAAGGTGTTGCAAAACTGCTTGAACAAAATCCTGACGAATATAAAATTCCTCAATTTATTTTTCCGGATATTATACCTTAAATCAACCGTATAAACTTGGAAAATTCCTTTAAGCCTGTTTTCAGCACTGTTGTGTCAATACAAAACCCGACTCTTACCGTACCTTCCATTTCCATGGTTTCACCGGGGAGCAGGGCGACCCCTGTTGCTTGCTGCAAATTTCTGCATAGTGTTCTTGAAGGAATATCTTTTTTATACCTTAAAAGTGCCGTAGTTCCACCTTGAGGAAGATTTGCCTTGACGTAAACTTCTCCTCTAAGCCAGTCATTCAAAATATTCAAACCATTCTTCATAATTGCAAAATTTCTCTGTGAAATTTTATCTTTATTTTCGAGAGCAACTGACGCATAATAATCATCGACAATGCTTACGCTTATTGTGTTATATTCTCTATGTTTGTTCACTTCATTTATTAAATCAATTCGCCCGGCAATCCAGCCGACCCTGAGTCCGGGTAATGAGTATGTTTTCGACATGCTTCCTGTTGCAACACCTCTTTCATACAAATCTGCAATTGATTCTGAATAAGGATTTCCGACTAAATTCAAACCCCTGTATGCTTCGTCGCAAAGAATCCATATATTGTGAGACTTTGCAATTTCAACAATTCTTTTCAGGGTTTCATCAGGAATAACCGCTCCCGTAGGGTTGTTAGGATTGTTAAGACAAATAAGCTTGGTTTTGTAAGTTAAGGCATTTTTGATATCATTAAGGTTTAACTGCCAGTTGTTTTCCTCACGAAGGAATACCAATTTAGCGTTTGCTCCGAGTGCTTTTGGAATGGAATAATGCTGTTGATATGCAGGAACAACGGCAATAACCTCGTCTCCTTTATCCAGTATTGACTCAAAAACCAGCTGATTTGCACCGATTGCTCCGTGAGTAACTGTAATATTTTCAAGCTCAAGGTTTCGATATAAACTTTTTATTGCTGATTTTAACCTTCTTGAACCGTGAATATCTCCGTAAGTAAGTTTTGTATCAAAAATTTCGAGGGGTCTTGCAATCCCGCTTATGGTCATAAGTTCCCGAATAGAGAGCGGTTCGATACAAGTTGTTGTTAAATCATATTTAGCAGAAGGGCAATAAAGATTCATCCATTCTTCAATTTTAAAAGTATCAATTCTCATAACTCTATGTTATCATAAAACCAAGAGGGGTGTTTTTATGAAAAATAAAGTTTGGAGTTTAATAACAATTTTTATATTATCAATTTTTATTCCTGCAATTGCTTCTGAAATTGAAGTTCAGCCGGCAATGCTCTCCAGAAGTAACGAACAGGACAGAGTTTGGGCGGGAACATTTCAAATCGCTTGGAATGAACTTTTAGATAAATATACCCGCATGCCCGTAAGATTCAGGGAGAGTACGCCAATGACAGCAAAAGAGCTTAACCGGAAATCTTTTACGGGAACAAGTCTCTCTGAAAAATGTTATTACAAGTACCTTGGAAAAGTTAATAAAAACACTCAAAAAATAATAACCAAAGCGTTGAAGAAAAAATTTAATGAAACAAGCGATATTCTTGACGGATTAGATTTTTCACCGAATTCCTCAAGTTTTTTAATTTATACAATGCTTAAAAAGGACTTTGAATTTACCAATGAATATGATAAGCTTGGCGTTTCCAAATTCGGTAAAGATATGACGGCACAATATTTCGGTATAGATGCAAACACTGATTCGGAAAAAAGACAAGATATAAAGGTTTTGTATTATAACAATCAGTATGATTTTGCGATTATTCTGCCCGCAAAAGGTAATGACGAGGTTTATTTGTATAAAAATGGTGCAAATAAAGATTTTCAGTCGCTATATAAAGATATGACCGTCAAAGCTTCAAAATATACAGGGTCAAAAACCTTTAATGGTACTGATGAATTAAAAGTTCCGGAGATAAAATTTGATATCACAAAAACTTTTAATGAATTAACTTCACAAAGAATAATGGGAACAAATCTTACCATAGGTCAGGCAGTTGAGACAATACAATTCAACATGGATAACAAAGTCGTTCAACCCAAAAGCGAGGCTGAAATTACGATAGAAACTGCGTTTTCTCAGACGGACGAAGCAGAGAATATTGGTTCGAGATATTTTTATCTTGATAATACGTTTGTTATTTTCTTAAAAGAAAAACCGAAAGGACAGACAAGAACTCAGCCTTATTTTGCTTTGAGAGTAAATGATATAAGGAAATTTCAGTAACAGGACAGGTTGTTTTATCCGACAATAAATACTTGTCTGGAGAAAGAATGTAATTTTTTATTACAGAATTTTCTTTTTGCATAGATATATATTAAGATAGTATAAAGGGAAATTATTATATCTTTTCGAGCAGAAGAAAAGGATAATATAAAAATGGAATTAAGTTTGGATGAGAAGGCGAAGACAAAAGTACGATATATATATATTTATTTTTTCGGCGGTTTTATTGGTCGGATATCTTGCATATAACAAATTTTCATCTGAAGACAGAGGTATAACAGCATACCAATCGGCTCTTGAGAGTTATAAAGCTTCCGATTTTGAAAAAGCATATTACAAATTTGGAAAAGTACCGTCGAGTTCAAGTTTAAAAGAACCCGCTCTATTCAGACAAGCAAGATGTGCCACCAATATGGGCAAAAAAGAGCTTGCCGTCAGGAAGTATAATAAAATTGCACAATCGGGTTCAAAATCCAGTATTGTGCCTATCAGCGAGTACAATATGGCAAATCTAATGCTTGAATTAAAAGATAATGGTGCAAAAAAACATTTTCAACACATAATAAATAAATATCCGACAAGCGATTATGCAACGGCATCAGAATATTTTTTAGGTGTAATTGCGGTTAATAACCTGCCTAAAAACGAAAAACGCAAACAAAAAGCTATAGAAAATTCGGCAATTAGTTTTAAAAACTATATAAGAAAGGCTCCTGACGGACGCTATGCAATAAAATCCGCCGAAGAATTGCAAAAACTCGGTTTAAAATTCAATAATTACGACAACCTTTTAATTGCAAAAGTTTATTACGAAAACGGAGATTTTGAAAAAGCAAAGGATTATTTAAACAAGACAACTCTTGCTGTCAGCTGGACGGATTTTGCGAAAAATGAATATAAACTCGGCAATAACGACAAAGTTAAATATTATACAGAGACAGGGTTAAAAGACTACGCTGACGGAGCTGTTGAGAAAGAAGTATTTGAAGTTATTGACAATTATCTGAAAATATCATCTTCAAGAACAGCCGGAATAAATTATCTTGCATCACAGGGGTACAAATCGACCGGTGCAGATTATATTGATTATATGAACTGTAGTGAAGTTGTTCCTTCAAATGCTAAAGAAGCTTGTTTTAGAACCCTGTATGAAAAATACCCGAACGGACAATTTTCTGCGGATGCCCTTTACAACCTCTTTATGACAAAATACTTGCAGAAAAAGTATTTTGAGGCTCAGAGACTCGGATATTTACACCTTAAAAAATTCCCTAATGTAAAATCAAGTCCGGCAGTTGTTTATTTTATGGGGAAAATTTCCAATAAGTTAAAGCACTACGAAAGTGCAAACGAATATTATAAGAAAACAATAGCTGATTACCCCGATTCTTATTATGCTTTCAGAGCGAATTATAATCTTTATAAGGCTGACGGAATGTTTCCTTTTGAAAGCTTGGTAAACAAAACAGTTGCGTTTCCGTACAAAAAATCCATGGAAAACAATCTTGTTATAAAACTTGCACTTTTAAAAGATTACGATTTGGTAGAAGAATTGTGCAAGCGGGATAAATTTATTCAAAGCTGGATAGCATATCAAAAAGGCGATTATACAATTTCAGCAATTTTAGCCCGCAATGCAATGGAAGAAATGGCTGTAAAACCTCCGTTTAACGATTTAAGGTGGAGATTAATCTATCCGCTTCACTACTATAATGACATAACTAAATACAGAAACAACAACAATCCGGTAATACTTCAAGCTATATTAAAAGAAGAAAGCCACTTTAATCCGTTTGCCGGAAGTTCTGTCGGAGCAGGCGGGTTAATGCAGTTAATGCCTGCAACATACAAAGAAGTAACAAACAATCACGGAATTAAAGGGGATATTTTCAACCCTGAGAGTAATATACAAGCAGGAAGTTTATATTATGAGAGTTTGAAAAAAGTCCTTGGGAATAAAGATTTGTATGCAATATCAGCATACAACGGCGGAATCGGTTCTGTAACGAACTGGTTTTCTAAGCTGATTTACAGTGATACTGACGAATTTGTTGAACAAATACCTTATTCTGAAACAAAAAACTACGTTAAAAAAGTATTAAGAACATATTGGGTTTACGGAAATATATATTAAACTGAATCAAAAAATCAGACTAAAGTTTAATATTTCAGCCCCTTAATATTTTCCGACTCCTTTATATATGCCTCCACATATTTATCCCCCCCCCCATGGATTTTTTTTCAATAATAGATTATTATATAAATAGTAATTATGCCTAAAAAGTTCCTAAAAAAAGCAAAGAAAGAGAGTTTTTTTCAGAAAGTTGTTAATTTCGTATTAACGATTTTTATAGCGTGTGCAATAAGTTCTCAAATGTGTACAGCGGCAAATAATAACTTGAGAATTGCTCAAATAAGCGATGTACATTATTCATCTTATGAAGAAAATACTTCTTATAAAATGCTGAAAAAGTCTTCTTCTCTATTGGAAGATGCAATTTTTCAGCTGAACACTTCCGGACCTTATGATTTTGTGATTTTTACAGGAGATTTAGTAAATACTCCGAAGGAAACAGAACTGGAGAATTTTCTAAAATATGCGGACAAAATTAATTATCCTTGGTATGCAATTGACGGAAATCATGATATTGCGGTCGGAGGAACTTTAACAAAACAAAAATTTAAAAAAATGTTGAATTCTAATAACAGAAATATGCATGGAGATTCAATATATTATGCATTCACACCCAAGAGAGGATTCAGGGTAATTTGTTTGGATTCGATAATTGACTATAAAATTACGACAAACGGAGAGCTTTATAAAACAGAAACGGAATGGCTGAAGGAAGAACTTGACAATCATACGAGCGATGTTGTAATTATTTGCACCCATGTTCCGATAGATGAACCGTTTTCAAGTCCGAGTCATAAAATGAAAAATGAGTATGAAATAAAGAGTCTTTTAAAAGGATATACAAACCCTATAATCGTTTTACAGGGACATTATCATTGCGTAAGAGCAAGACAGAGTGATAATATTATATATATTTCCTCTCCTTCTTTGGTTTCATATCCGAACGGGTTTAGAATAATTAATATCAATTCGAATAAAAAAAGAACGCTTGTTGACGTGTTTTTAAAGGAAACAAATCTTAAAGAAATTCAGACAAGAGCAAAATTGAGGGTTTTGGGAACGGATAATTTGCATGGTACTGACACAGACAGAAATATAACATTTGAAATTACTAAAAATAAGGAATAGAATATGGCGGAAGAATTCAGAATCAAATTTAGAGGTGTGCGAGGCAGTTATCCTGTCCCTGAAAAAAATTTTTTAAAGTACGGAGGGAACACTTCCTGCGTGGAAATTAATGTCGGAGGGCATTTGATAATACTTGATGCGGGAACTGGATTGATAAGCCTTGGAAACGAACTTATGCAAAAGTATATAGAATCCGGAACGACGATTACGGACAGAACACCTGTCAGATGTTCAATATTACTGAGCCATATTCACTTAGACCATATTCAAGGTTTTCCGTTTTTCAGACCATCACATTTAGCCTCAACAAAAATTGGGCTTTTGGGTGGTGTCGGGTATAACGAATCTTTGGAGGCTGAGCTTTCCAAACTTCTTTTTACAAAATCATTCCCGCTTGATTTAGGAGATATTGCGGCGGATTTGCACATAATGGATTTGAATGAAACAAATTACATTATATTTAAAAAAGATGAAGAATTACCGAGGGTTATAAGGGTAAATGATTTGAAAGACGGAGATTACAACGATGAAGACGTTGTAATAACCTGCTACAAATCGTATGCACACCCGCAAAACGGCGTATTGGTATATAAAATCAAATACAAAGGAAAAAGTCTTGTGTATGCTACGGACAAAGAAAGTTACCCCGGCGGTGATAAGAAGCTTGTTAAATTTGCAAAAGGGTGTGATCTTATAATACACGATGCACAATATTGTACTGAGGATTATCTGAGTATTTATGTTCCGAAACAAGGCTTCGGACATTCAACTTTTGAAATGGCACTGGATTGCAAAAACCAGATAGAGGCGAAAAAGATAGTATTTTTCCATTATGATCCGAGTTATGATGATGAAAAACTTGATATGCTTGCGGAAGAATACGCTGATTCTAATGCAATAATGGCTTATGAAGGTTTGGAAATATCTTTATTATGATAAAAAAAATTATAACAATTTTTTTGTTGTCTTCTCTGGTTTTTTGTACAGGTTACAGAAAGTCATACCGCTATACAATAGAAGCCGGGAAAGATGCGTTTTATCATAACAATGTCGGGTTAAATTATCTTCAGGACAGAATCTATTATGCGGCGATTCAGGAGTTCAAAATAGCAATTTCTTTAAGTCCTTCAACACAGGCAAGTGCTATATTTTACAACAATTTGGGGGAAACTTATAATTTTATAGGCTACCCTGATATGGCAAAAGATTGTTTTGAAAATGCATTGAATCTGTATGGATTAAACTTCAAATACTATATCAATATGGCGGACTGCTATGTTAATCTTGGTATAGCTCAAAAGAAGATAGACGAGTTGTACGGAGCAAATGACGTTTACAAAAAAATTCAGCTTGGAATTTTGTATATAAAGACAGGACAAAAGAGAAAGGGCGTAAACCTTCTTGACGAAGTATGCGCAGAAGAACCTGATTTAATGATTACTCCGGCAATCAGACAATATATTAAAGAAACTATAGATTCGGGGATATAACAAATTGTGCAAAGTTGTGGTAAGATTTTCTTATGTTAAATCTTTATATCACATCTCCTGAAAAAGGCGAAGGAAAAACGTATATAACTGCCGGGCTTGCTGCAGTTATGCAAAGTTTGGGCTATAAAACTGCGGTATATAAACCTATACAGCTGGGCGGTATTGACAAAAAAGGATTTATGCAGTCTCCGGATTTAACATTTGTTAAACAGCTTGATCCATATATTGAAACCCATTTTACCTATCTTTTTACAAGTCAGGAAAATCCGCTTTCGGCTTCTGAGGCAGAAGGTGTTTCGATTGATATCGATTACATATTCAAGGATGCAAAAAAGTTTGCCGTAACTTCTGATTGCATAATTCTTGACGGAGAAGGCGGGATATTGACTCCGATTGCACCTTCTACCTGCAATATAGATTTAATAAACAAACTAATGACACCTGTTTTATTCACTGTTACGCCAAATGAAAATTCGATAAATAATATACTCACGTCAATTTATACGGCTGAATCCAAAGGTGTGAAAGTTAACGGAGTAATAATTAATAATATAAAATCGGAAGATGATAACAAAAGATTAACTGTTTTGATTCGTATTATTGAAGAATATTCTGATGCCAAAGTTTTGGGAATGGTTCCTAATCTCGGCAATAATATAAAACCTGAAGATTTGATTACCGGAATTCTCAATGGAGTCGATGTTGAGAGTGTTTTTGGTGTAAAAATAGCTAAACTGGATTTGTGATAAATGATAATTACAGGGGGAAAATATAAGGGGAGAAAAATATCCGCACCGGATGAAAGCATTACCAGACCAACGCTTTCAAAGGTTAGAATGGGTGTTTTTAATACTCTGTATTCACTAATAGGCGATTTTGAAGGAAAGTCTTTTCTTGATATGTTCGGCGGTTCTGGGCTTATGGGTTTGGAAGCTTTATCAAGAGGTTTTTCTAATGTAACAGTTTTCGAAAAAAATCCGAAAGCGGTAAATGTTATCAAAAAAAATTACTCCGCTTTAAACTTGACTCTGAATCTCTTGGTCGGAGACAGTTTAAAGTTGATTGAAAAAATCGGACAACGATTTGATGTTGTATATGTAGATCCGCCTTATATGAGCGGAATCTATGAGGAAGTATTTGGTTTATTAAAAGGCAAAGCAGAAATTATAATAGCAGAACATTCAGAAAATATTAACACAGGCTCGTATGAGCTTATTAAAACCAAAAACTACGGGGGAAAGCAAATTTCTTTTTTAAGAAATAATAAATAAGTCCTATGTTAAGTATAGAAAATGGGGCGGGAGGTTAAAAACCTCCCGCCCCTCTTTGTTTTTTATTCTTCATTATCAAGTGATTGATAGCCTGATTTATGTGATTTTAAAAGCACACCTCTCTTTGAAGACTGAATAAATTCAATCATATTTTCAATGTATTCGTTCATAGGAATTTCTGATTTAATTTTTTCAATTGCTTGAGAAGTATTATATTCTTCGGAAATTAAATATTTAAAAGCCAAATTCATGTTATTTCTTACTTCTTGAGAAACACCTCTGCGTTTCAAGGCTACGACATTAAGTCCTCTAGGAACAGGCGGTCTGCCTTCTCCTTTTGAGTAAGGAAGGATATCCTGACGAGAAGCAGAGAACCCGCTTATAATAGCCATATCTCCGATTCTTATATTTTGGTGGAAAACACTCATGCCGCCAACAAATGCTCCAAAGCCAACATGAACATGTCCTCCTAAAGTTACCAAATTAGCCAAAATAACCTGATCTGCAAGCACGCAGTTGTGAGCAACATGTGAACCAACCATAAGCAAACATTTATTTCCGATTCTGGTTGTAAAATCTCCACAGGCTGCGCCTCTGTGTATTGTTACATTTTCTTTTATAATTGTGTCATTTCCGATTACAACTTTGGTTTTCTCTCCCTTATATCCTAAATCCTGCGGTTCGGAACCTATTGTTGAGAATGGAGATATTGTACAATTTTCTCCGATTTCGGTATATTCTATGTATGCATTTGCAATAATTCTTGTACCGTTTCCGATTTTAACATCTTCTCCGATTACAACATTCGGGCCTATAATGACACCTTCTCCAATTTCAGCAGAGGGATGAATCACTGCTGAAGGATGTATTGAAGCTTTTTCCATAATCATATTTGACATACTTTTCCTCCGATAAATCTATTTAACTCTCTAAGTATAATATAAATTTTGAAACTCTCTCAAAATCCTTATATATTCTTAATATGTAATTGAATAAATTTATCCCAGCATGGCTACGTTGGTTTTGCCGAATTTTGCGGATAAATCATCAATGTGGTGTACAAGATACAAAATCGGCTCTAAATCTTTTTCGTTTAAGTCAATGATTGCACCCCAATCCGCTCTGGCATGGTGTGCGGCAATCATTTTTGCAACACGCTTAAATCCGGCATTCATACATATTGAAAAACCGTATTGAGAATGTGTAATCCAATCTTTTCTGAAATCTTCGTTATAATCAATCAAACCTGATTCCAAATCAACCTTGTATTCAAAAACTTTTCCTATATCATGCAAAAGGCAGGCTGAATAAACTTCATCTCTGTTAACTTTTTGAAAAAATACGTCCATATTTGCATCTGCATATTTAAGGCATTCTAAAATATGAACAATAAGTCCTCCAATATAGTTGTGGTGCATCAATTTAGCACCTGGAGCAATAAGCAATTGCTCTTTGTTTTTTGAATAATTCTCTGCAACAAATGCTCTGAGTTTTTCGTCTTTAATTTTTTCAATATAACCTTCTAATTCCTTATAGACAGAAAGCCTTTCAGCTTCATCAAGACCTGTTTTAGCTTCTTTTATCAGTTCCAGCACCGATACAAGACAATTGTTAAATTTTTCGTTAAACGAACCGGAAACAATTCTTAAAATATTTCCGCACCTGAAAAGTTTTGAGTCCATTCTGTTTAAAGCTTCTTCCCAGAGAATACAGTTTAAAATCTCATTGTTTTCCGTATCTTTTAGCTGCAATTTCCCCATTTTTGTACCGGCTTTTGTATCTCCGATTGAAAAAGTAACAACTTCATAATGGTTTTCGGTGCTGAACATTTTTATCCCTCCAAATTAAAAAAATTATAACATAAATAGATACAAAACTCCCTTTCAGGGGAATTAAAATATTTATCTGGTTTTATATCATGTGTTTATGAAAGAAAATTCAGAAAATCTTCAGTATAACAGTTGTATTTCAAAAGGTATCTGCTCCGTAAATCCGAGAATTTTAGCCTTGCAGAATGTACTTGTTTTATATCTGTGTATGTGCGCAAAATACTGTTTAAAGCTTTTGGAAAAGAAAGCTTTGTCTGACGAAACTGCGGATTGTATAATTAATATGACCGAAATCTCCATTTCAAATCCTGATTTCAGCGAAGAATGCTTTATGAAAGGTATTGACAGTCTTAAAGAAATTCTTATTGAATCAATAGATAAGTACAATGATTTATACGAAAAAGAAGATTTTAAAGGCGAAAACCTTTATGAATCGGATATTTACAAAAAATGCGAAAATCTCGTAAATACAATAAAACTTGGCGAAGAAATACTCAGAGAAAGAATTTCCGGCTTGACCGCAGAAATGCGGGATATTTATAAAATAATCCTTATCACAGCCAAAAGTATAAGTATAAACTTAATGGACTTAAAAAGTTTTGATAAAAAGAGTCAAAGCGGTTTAAAGACATTATTAAAACTGATAAGCTCAGTAGATGCAAATAATACGGACACAGAAGCACTTAAACAAGTTATTTTGGAAGGCTGTTCCTGCAATACTGAATTAATGCTTCAACTCCACGAGGCACAGGAATCCAGATACGGTAAACAGGGAATCTACGATGTTTCATATACTACAACTCCTTCAAAAGCTGTACTTGTTGTTGGTTCTAATATTCGGGAGCTTGAAACAGTTTTGGAATCTTTAAAAGATACGGATATTGATGTTTATACCCATGACGAAATGATGGCGGCACATACTTTCCCTAAGTTTAAAGAATACAAAAACCTTAAAGGACAGTATGGTTACGGTGTTGAAAATTGTTTAATAGATTTTGCAACCTTTCCGGGACCTATAATTCTTACAAAACATTCTTTGCATAATATAGAAAATCTATACAGAGGAAGGCTTTTTACAACGGATGTCAATTTTTACAAAGGCGTTATAAAAATAGAAAACAATAATTATAAACCTGTAAGCCTTTCCGCAGAAGAAGCTAAGGGATTCAAAAAAGGTAAAACCTGCGAAACAGTGAAGGTTGGGTACGATTTTCAAAAATGTATCGATTCGATAGATATTCAATTTTATTCAAAAAAATATAAAAAAATAGTCGTAATTGGTTTAAAAGAATATTCGGAAAAAGACCGCAAATACTTTGAAAAACTTGTAAAAAAGCTTAAAACCGACACGCTTATTGTATCTTTTTCGTATAGTTTTGAGCAAAGCAACTTGTTACATTTTAATACTTGTTTTGATTCGTTTGCAGTAGTCAGAATTTTCAAGCATTTGCTTGATTACAACGTTCCGTTAAGTGTATTTCTTCTGAAGTGCGGGAGAAATACAATAGCCGAAATACTTCATTTCGGAAGATTTGAGGGTGTAAAAGCATTTTTGGGAGACTGCGAACCCGTTATTATAGATCCTTCTCTTATGGGGACTCTGGAAGGAGTTTTCGGTGTAAGAAAAATGGGAAATCCTATTAAAGATGCAGAAGAAGTGAATAATTTGTAAAAGTCTAAAAATTAGTGTATATTTGATTTATGAAGAAATTTTTTGAGCTTACAAATAAATATATAGTACTTGCAACTCCGCTGATTTTGTTTTCACTTTTATCAAGCATATATATGGCGGTTATGCTTCAAGGAAAAAATCCAATTGGTGTTGTATTTGCACTGATTATTTTGTTCTTAATGAGCATGGTATTTATAGCCGGATGGGGGCAGATGGTTAAATCCGCAGTAAAAGATGAAAGTCCGGACAATCCGAATATGATTATTAAAGGGTTTGCTTCTGGTGTCGGAGAGTATTTTCTGCCGGCATGCGGATTTGTGATTCTTGCAGGTGTAATAAACTTTTTGTTTTTCGGGTTTTTGTTAGCTTTAGGAATGCATTTTATAGGCGATGCAGGTATTAATATGGCTGAATTATCAAGAGCAATGGCGAACCAAACAGCTCTAAAAGCTTTCCTTGTAGGGCTTTCAGCAGAACAGCTTGTGAAAATTAATCTATGGAATATGCTTATTATGAGCGGAATGATTATAATTTCATTTTTAATGTTTTTCTACATACCGTCATTGTTTTTCAGTACGAAAAATCCTTTTAAAGGATTATATATATCGATTCGATATATATTCAGCAAAAATTTCTTTAATGTACTCGGATTATTTCTTTTGATTTTTATTGCAAACTTTATTGTGTCATTATCTTCGGCAATTTTTGCCGGAAATATGGTTACAAATTTTGTAATGACACTTGTTAACTTTTACTTTATTTGCTGGGTATCAGTTGCAGTTTTCTATTACTACGACCGCCATACAGCAAAATTTCTGATAGGAAACAATGTTGATACTTATATTTAAGACAGTTTTCTAATCATCTCTTGAGCTTCTTCGTTTTCAGGAAAAATATCTACAACCTTGTTCAGATGTACCAGAGCGCTGTCATTTTCCCCTAAGGCTTCGTAGCATCTTGCAATATCCATTAGAACCGAAATGCTTTTGGGAGATTTTTTATTGATTGATGCAAAAACATTAAGTGCCTGTGTGTAATCTTCCAGTTTAAAATATGTTAATGCAAGAGTGTTCATTGTTTCAATATCAGGGTTTGTTTCAACCGCTCTTACAAGATATCTTTTGGCTTCTTCATATTCGCCTTTTGCATAAAGAATTCTCCCTGCACAAAATTGCACATATTCATGGTCAGGTTCAATTTCAACAGCTTTCATTACATAATTGTAAGCTTCGTCAAGCTGGTTTAGAATTAATTTATTAAGTGCCATAAACACGAGTGCAAGAATATTTTTGGGTTCAAGTTCAATTGCCTCTGCGTAATATTGCTCGGCTTCGGTATTTTTTGAAACGGAATATAAATAGTTGCCGTATTCAAATATTATTTCAAAATCATTCGGGGCAAGTTTCATAGCTGTTTTAAATTCATCTTCAGCATAGTCAAAAAGCCTTTTGTTTAAATAAATTATAGCCAAATCTTTATGTGCATGAGCTATATTGGGATTCATTCTAATAACTTTTTTAAGCATTTTTTCTGCCGTATCAGTGTCGCAGAGAGTTGAAGACAATATTGCATATTGATGCAAAGTTTCTGCCGTGACTTTATTCTTCAAAAGTATTTTTTCGTAAATATCTTTGGCTTTATTAAGCTGATTTGTTTTTATGTACAGACTTGCCAGTTTTTGTGCCGGAAGTGTAAAAGACGGATTGAGATAAACCATTCCTTCAAGCATGGAAATTGCTGTTTGATAGTCGTGAATCGCCTCAAAACAGGTAACTATATTGTATTTATAGTTTTCTTTATTCGGAAAAAGAACGGAAAGCTGTTTATAATGCTCCAACGCACAGTGATAATCCTTAATCTTTACCTCTGACATTGCAAGAGCGGACAAAAATCTCTCGTCATCTTCCTCCAGTTCCACAGCTTTTTCAAAATACTTAACCGCTTCTTCGTGATTTTGTTTTATCTGGTAGACAGAACCGATATTAAAATATGCCATAGAATTTTCCGGATCAAAATCAAGAACTTTTTTATAAGACTCAATCGCTTTCTGCCAGTTTCCGAGTGCCATATAACAAGTGCCGAGAGTGTTTATAACTTCAGGTTTTTCCGGTGCTTTTTGATATGCTGTTTCAAATGATAAAAGTGCTTGTTCAAACTCTTTTATATCCATTTGTGCAGTGCCTTTGATAAAATAATACAGATAATTGTCAGGGAAAATTTTGGAAGCTTTTTCGGAATAAATTATTGCATCAGCACTTAGTTTTAATTTCAGCAATATCAAGCAAAGGCCTATGTGTGCTTCTTCAAATTCCGGACGAAGTTCGGTCACTTTTTTATAAAAGCTTTTTGCGGAAGATAAATTCCCCAAATTTTCATAACATTTTGCAAGATAAAAAACTGCTGTAGCATCATCAGGAAGGTATTTAACGGCAGATTCAAAGCTTTTGCACGCATTTGTCCACAATCCAAGGTTCACATATACAAGTCCTGCAAGCTTTAATATTTCAGGAGAATCAGGACATTCCTCCAAAGATTTTTCTATCAATATTTTAGCTTCTGCAAATTCTTTGTTTCCAACCAGTTCATTAATCCTATCTATATCAGCCATTTTTCTTTTATCCTCCGAAATAGTTTTTCAATCCCGATGTTAAGTTTTTGTTCTTGCATAATTTTTTTAGTTTAGAAATTGCCCTGTTTTCTATCTGACGGATTCTTTCTCTTGAAACGCCGTAAATTGAACCAATTTCATCAAGAGTTTTCTTATTGCCGTCATTATTAAGCCCGAATCTGAGAATAAGAATGTCCCGTTCTTTTTGGCTTAATTGTTCAAGCATTATTTTTATATCATCAAGGAGATTCTCCTGAGAAACTCTCGATTCAGGTGCAAGTGTTGATTCATCAACAATATAATCAATAATTTTGTTTGAATCATCTTTTTGTCCTGTAGGAGTGTCAATGCTTATTGTGGATTGAGTAGATTTTATAATTGAAGTAAGTTTTGAAACAGAAATTCCGAGTTTGTCGGCAATTTCCTGCTTAACAGGAATTCTGCCCAGTTCTGTTGTCAAATCTATAGTAGCTTTCTTAATCTTGTTAATCGATTCAATTAAATGAATCGGAAGTCTTATTATTCTTGCTTTATCCGCAATAGCCCTTGTTATAGACTGCTGAATCCACCACGTTGCATAAGTAGAAAATTTGTAACCCTTTGTGTAATCAAATTTCTCAGTAGCTCTAATCAGTCCCATATTTCCTTCCTGTATTAAGTCAAGGAACGACAAACCTCTGCCGATATACTTTTTAGCTATACTTACAACAAGCCGTAAGTTTGCATTTATAAGAACCGTTCTCGCAAATTCGCTTTTAGACTCATAAATCTGTTTTGCAACTTCAAGTTCTTCTTCAGCAGATAAAAGCGGAATTTTTCCTATCTGCTGTAGGTATATTCTGACCGAATCATCCGAATTAACAGAGTTTAAGCTCTCCTGAGTTTTGGGTTCTTCAATAGAAATATTTTCTTCATCGTCTAAATCATCAATCGGCTCAATGCTGTTAAAATCTACGCCTTCATCAGATATATCATCCAGTGAAATGTTTATGTCATTTTTCCTTTTAACCATTAGTCCGCCCTCTTTTTTTATCAAAATTCAGTTTTTGTCTTACGCTTTCAAACAATATTATAGCAGTTGCATTTGAAACATTTAAAGAATTAAAATTTGTTAACATTGGAATTTTTACTTTGAAATCGGCAAGATTAAGCAAAGACTTTGATATGCCTGAATGTTCCGCTCCCATAATAAGCGCAAAGTTCATATCAGTATAATCAATATCAAAGTAATTGTCCTCTGCATGATGATCAGATGCAATTGCCCAGTAGTTGCTTTTCTTAAGAATCTGAACGGCATTAACCAAACTGTTAGCTTTTATTACAGAAATTTTGTTAATAGCGCCGGCACTCGTTTTTTCAACGGTAGAATTAATCAAAACCCCCCTTCTGGAAGGTATTACAATGCCCTTAACTCCTGCACAAACGGCAGAACGTATTATTGCACCAAGATTGTGAGAGTCTTCTATGCCGTCTGCAATAATTACAGAAGTTAACTCTCCGGAATTTTTTTCAATAAAATCTTCAAGCTTCTCATATTTTATCGGAGAAATTTGAGCTACAACACCTTGATGATGGGCATTTTCGGAAATTTGATTCAGCTTCTCTTTGTTAACAAATTGAAAAACAATACCCAAAGATTTTGCCAGAGATTTTATCCGTTCAAGTTTTTCATCAGAACGTGAATTATCTGAAATAAGTATTCTGTTGAATTCTCTATCCCCCGCTTCGAGAGCCTCAGTAACAGCATTTTTGCCGTATATGTATAAAGATTCTTCCATACAAAATCCTTTGTTTATGTGTTGCTTGATTTAATATCATCAATATAATGTATACAAAATTTGAGTTTTATTGTACAATAAAAAAAAATAGGAAGAAATAGCAATGGGATTAGAGTTAAGTAAGAAGATGTTATACGGAGTGTCTCTCGCTCCAGATAAGGGCATAGAGGTTGTACAAATTGATTATGCAACTCGTACTTTGTTGAATTACGTTAATAAACCTTTTGTTTTTGATTCGAAAATGCAGGGTATGAGCTTGGATTTGGATATATTCAAAGAAACTCTCTATGATGCTCTTGTTGATATCGGTGCACCTCAGGGCAGTGAGATTGTTTTAAACCTGCCATCAACAATATTCAAAATTAAGGATTGGCCTGCTTCCATGGATCAGGTACAAATTATCAATAACATTGAAGATGAAATAGCTGAAACTCCTCAATTCCAAAATGAACCCGGCGAAGCAAGCTATAGCTACTGCGTTTTGCCTAATTCGACCCTGCAATTTAATAAAATCGCTTACGTTGCTATGCACAAAAGCCTTGTAATGGAAATTGCAGTTCAAATTAGAGATTTAAAATACAAATTGCTCGCAATAGATACTTCCGTCAACTCAACTCTGAATGCTTTGATTTACAGCGGAAGAATTGAAGTTGCACCAGAAACAAGCTGGGTAATGCTTATTGTCGACAGTAACTATTGCAGAATTATTCCTATGCAGGGCAGATGCTATGTTGACTGTATGGAAGAAAGAATTAACATCGGAAAAGTTCTCGGTGATGACGAGAACTATGCAACAGTCCTTAATGCGGCAAATCCGGTGCTTAGAAATACTCCGTCTTCATTGCTGTATGTTGTATCAAAAACCGATATAATCAGTGCGAAACTATTGGCAGACAAGCTTCAATATAAATCGCAGATTGTTCATCAAGAAGACAATATCTTTAATAAAGAACCTCTGTTAAATCTGAACGCCGGTTTAACTGAAGAAACCTGCAAAAATGTTTCTTTAGACGTAATTGGTGCCGGAATCAGAAAGGATTACGGTAAAAACTCCTTGGCACCTCTTAATATGTTCAACGGGCTTTTGGGCGATGTATATACAAGTCAAGTCCCGCCGGTTATCAAAGGTATTGAGCTTTCGATGGAAAATATGCTGAAATACGGTATAGCAGCTGCTATTTCCCTTCTTGCAATCGCTTTTGGTATAACTTATCTTGTCGACAAAGCAAATGCCGGCAAAGAAGCAAAAATTCGTGAATTCGATACGAGTATTCAAGAAATTAATAAATTCTTGGAAGAAAACAAGGATATTTCCGCTAAGAAATTCTCTGAAACAGAAGAAATTCGTGACGGTTTAATAAGTAATAAAAATCTGTATTCATATTACACCATCGTCGGTACGGAAATTCCTAAAAAATTGTGGCTGACCTCGCTCAATATAGGCGAACATGTTGATATTGAAGGTCAGGCAGATAATTTGGAAAGCGTTTACGGATTCTTCAGAAATATAAAAGATTATGATCCGAATTCCGCAATCAAATTGCAAAGACTTGGACTTGCAGGTAAGTCAGGTTCTAAAGCTTTTGTGGAAGTAGAAGGTGAAAGCAATTATGATACTGAATCTATTTTAACAACATTAAATGCAGACTGCTATGAGTTCAGAATCTCGGATGTTGCAGAGCCTGTTAAAAAGAACGGCGATAAAGACGGAGGAGATAAAAACAATCTGCCGAACAACTTAGAACCTATAGAATAATAAAGGATAATTAAATGGATAAATACAGCAGATATTACGGGGCATTAACATTTGTAGCTATTGTTGCAGTAGCACTTTATATCGCTTATCAGATGGTTGTTCCTGCTGTTACGAGTGTTTTTGAGATTAACAGTCAGGTTGAACGTAAAGAAAAAGACTATAACACAAAGCTTGAACAGAAAAAAAACGTAGAAAGAAGATTGGCTCAAATGAAATCTTCTATAGTTTCTTCTCAAAAGAAAATTTATTCTCCGGTTGATTCCGATTTAGGCAACGATACGCTTTTCTTTACTCTGTATAATGATGTGATTGAAATGGTGCATGCTAATTCAATCAAGATTAAGTCTATGGAATACACTTACAATCCTGAGGACGACAAGTTTGTTCAATTCGGAAAAGATGTGTATTTTGTATGCGAAATAAATATGGAATTAGTTTCAAATTATACAAATTTGGGTAAATTTATTCAGAATATAATTCAATATCCTTATTACATAAAGATAAGCAATGTTCAGGTTCTACCCTATGAAAAGGATAAAAAGATACTGATTTCAAATATCAGCTTAAGACTATATGCACATACAATGCCTGAAGAACCAGCTCAATAACCGGCTAAATAAAATTATCAGTCAAAAATTAATTCGGTTAGAAGTTTGTTGTAGATATCAATTGTTGTTTTGCAGATTTTAAGTTTTCTGTCGACAAGACTTTTAATTGTGTTTCCGTAACAAATTAGGAGTGCTTTGTCCAGACCGTTTTCTTCATTCAAGACATTTCGAATCGGCTGTGTCCATTCCTGAGGACGGGTTTTGTATTCAATTTTGTCGGCAAGAAAGATTATTTTTTCAAAAGTACTCATATCTTCTCTGCCAAGTGTGTGCCATCTTATTGCGGATAAAATTTCTTCGTCTTCGACACAAAATATTTGTTTTGCCAGCATTGCTCCGGCAGGTGCGTGGTATGTTTTAGGATTTATAAGTTCTCCGTCGCATAAGTCGTTGCATTTACAAATCATAGATTTTAACTTGTCTTTCGAAAGACATTTTGCACAATCGTGAATTAATCCGCAAAAATACGCTCTATCTTTATTCAAATTGTATTGTTCAGCCAGTTTTGAAGCACATTCGGCAGTACCCAGCGAGTGTCTGTATCTTTCATCGGACAAATTTGCTTTAAGCCATTGTTTGCATTCTTCAATCTTTGTATAGTTCATTGACTTCTATATAATCCTTTACTTCTTTATTTATATCATATTTCTTGCTTTTTCTGATTTCAGTTGACGAAATATCCATAAGTACAGAATTTACGACTTCAAAATCCCAGCCGTTATTTTTAAATTCTTTGTACATATCCTCGTTCCCGTCTCCACGTCTGGGAAATACTATAAAATGAACCAAATCTTTCAATTCATCAGAATGATACCAGCTCTTAAGCTTAGAAAATGCATCTGTGCCTATTATAAAGTTTAAACGTCCTTTTATATTATATTGTTCAAGAATTTGTTTCACGGTGCAAATTGAATAAGATTTACCCCCTAATTTATATTCAATGTCGGAGATTTCAAACTTAGGATTATTAGAAATTGCGAGTTTAACCATATTTAGGCGGTGTTGACTCAAATTTGCATCAATTTCTTTGTGAGGCGGAATAAATGACGGGATAAAGATAATTTTATCAAAACCGAATTTTTCCAGAGCAAATTCTGCCATCTTAATGTGTGCGTTGTGAATTGGATTAAAAGTTCCTGCAAATACACAAATATTCATTGATTAACTCCGCTTAATCGAATTTTATAACAAAATCGGAAGTTACACAACAAAATGTATATTTTGTTGTATAATGAACATAAGGAGTGTTTTATGAAAAAGATTGTTTTAGCATGTATGTTGATTGTACCCTTTGCCGTTTTTGCGGAGGAAGATTTTGGAGTTAATGTTCCGGAATGGAGTGACTTCGCACCAAAGGCATTTGTTAATGTTACCGAGCCTAAAGGTTTGCAAAAACTGAATGTTAATTCTAAATACTGGTATCAAAGAAGGGTAAATTTTGAAACGGCAATTGATGAGTGTAAGGCTCTGGAAGCAAATGACGAACGCTTTGGGTGTTATGAAACCTTAAAAACAAAAGAGTTTAAGCTAAACGATGATTATAACGCAAAGCTGGAAGCAGAATTAAACAGGCGTACTGCAATTCCAGGTATGGAAAGTCGGGCAGATAACATGCTTCCTTTGGGAGGTTATATGAATACTCTAAAATTTATGCCGAATGAGATAAGATAGAATTACTACTTCGAAATTTCTTTGTATAATAAATCGCTTATATTACCTAATCTTGATGACAATTGGTGGTCTTGTGCGCCAAACCATTCCATAAATGTTATATCATTTGCAGAATTTGTGGGACAGTTTTTTTCGCCGTCATACAATCTTGACATTGCGAATCTGTGGCTTGCCATTTCTTTTACATCAAGGAAAATTTTATTTATATTTGTTTCTTGCGTGTTATCTTTGTTCATCATTTTGAAATATTCTTCTGTGGCGGTTATTTCATCATTTGTTAATTCCCTTCCGGCATCCTTTTCTTCTAATGCAACGAATTCTTCAAAGCTGATTTTGTCATCTCCGTTTGTATCATATAAATCTAAATAACCTTGTCCTCTGTCTATGAGAGCTTTTATATATTCCGATGAGACATTTTGAGTGTCCGTGTTGTTCATCTGTATGCCTCTTTTTATCTCGTCATCATCTATTATTGTATCTGCCATACGTTGAACAGCTAGTTCTCCATTTGGCTCATTGGATATTTGGTAGTATTCAAGTTCTGTCTTATGTGCTTCGAGTGCTTTCAAATAAAGATTTAAGCGTTCAGCTATTTGTTTTTCTGTCCAACCAGGATGACATGAGGTATACAAATCATATTTTGAAACCAAATCGCCAATAAATTCCGATGATTTACCAAAATCAGCACGATATTGTTTTAATAATTCTACAACTTTATCCTGTTTTTCGTCGGGAGTTTCTTTTTTTTCAACTTTATCGAGCGGAGTTACGTTATTATCGTTAGCTCCTTTATCTGTTTTTTTTCAGGAGTTGATGTTGGAAGGGTATAAAACCCCTTTGTTGCCATTTGCGTGAATATTTGTCCAAGCATATATCCTGCCTGTTCAGAAATATCAATGCATCTGGGATTTTTTCTCGCTGCAATTCTAGCTTGTGCTTTTTCAAGACTTGTTTTAAATGTTACCATCTTAACTGCTCTCTTATATTACATATATTAAGTTTTTTTAGAGAAGTGAATTTCAAAAATCATGAAATATTTAATATTTTGTAACATTTGCATGTTTTATATGATATAATACTTTAAGTATGAAGCATTTTCTTAAAAATATTTTTACTTTGTTACTCGTCCTTGCTGTAGCTGTGTTGTGTTATTTTAAGCAGGATTGGCTTAAGGAACAGTATCGTCACGCAAAAGGAATGTATTATATCTACAAGGGTGATAAAGCTTATTTCTATGACAACATGGGAAAAACGCTTGAATACTATCATGCCGGCTTAAAACTTTTCCCGAAACATTATGAAGCATGGTTTAATCTCGGAAATATTTACGCTGTACACGAAGACTACTATTCTGCAGTAGATGCCTATGAACACGCAATTGAAGCAAATCCAAAGTTTGTTATGGCAAAAATGAACCTCGGAATAGTTTATTCCGAAGATTTAGGCTTTTTTGATGAAGCTATTGTTCAGTTTGATGAAATAACAAAGATAAAATTAATGAAACTGTGGATACCTTTTGTTTATTCGAATGTAAAAAGTATTAAAGGCAACAGAGGTATTGCATATTTTAACAAAGGTGTTGCGTGGAAAAGAAAAGCAATGTATCTCCCGCAGGAGAGAATATATTTGTTTAATCAATATCTCGGGAATGCAATAGAGGCTTATACAAAAGCACTTAAGCTTTTGAAGAAAAATTATGATATTTATTACAATAGAGCGGTAGCTCACCATCTTAGAGGCGAATACAGAGATGCGGGTTTGGACTATTGTAAAGCAATTGATATTGCTCCGATGAAGTTTGAGGGACATTACAATCTCGCAGTGCTTTTACGACAGATGAACAGAAACAGAGATTCAATAACTGAACTTCAAAGGGCGGCATTGCTTATTTCCGAGTCTCCGAGTTCATCTTCTATTGAAACAACATATATTTTTAACCTTCTTAACGAAGTTTCAAGAAGATTGATTTCAAGCGAGGAATACTATACTCAGACACTTTCGGATTCTGCACCCTCAAACGGAAGTTATACTTATGTTTCCGGCAAGGTAGTTTCAGATGAAGATTTAGATAAGGCTATTTACGAAAACTTTAAAACCTGTTCAGGATTTGCCTATTTTAAGAATGAAGATGAGGAATAATGAACGATAAAAATATACAATTTCTGTCTAAGACGGCGGATATATTAATAAAAGAGCTTGATTCAACAAAGCTGGTAAGTGAACTTAACGGGCTTTTGCGTTCCTTTACTTGCCTTAACAATCTTGACATCTACGTTTTTGACCCTAACACTTCTACTCTGAGGAACTATGCACAAGATTGGTGTGTAATTGACGAAGTTATGGAATCAGCAAGACGGGAAAGCATTTACAGAGCTTATGAAGAAATTCACGGAAACGACTTTGTTATAAATAATAAGGCTTTTAAACTCCCGCAAACGCTTGGTGATATCACATTTAAGCTCGAATCTCTCTATATTCCGATTGTTAAAAACGGAATGGTTTTTGGAATAATAGAACTTGTTTTTGACGAAAATGCCTCTGTGGACATAGAATTTTTGTTCCTTATAAAAATCTTAGGGGTAGAAATTTCTCTTAAGTTACAAAATATTGTCTTAAATGAGCAGTCTCAGATAAACGTGGAATTTCACGATTCAATGAAGAATATTGCAAAAATTATTGAAACTCAATATGAAATTAATTATATAGTTCCTCTAATCGGCGAAATGCTTGACAGGTTTATTTCTGATCACTTGATATATGTATTTTTGAAGCAGGATGAAGAATTTAGGCTGGTTTGGCCAAAAGCCTGCAATGATGAAAGAGTTTATGATGCCATAAAGAAACTGGATAAAGATTACAATTACGTTTTAACAAATGATGATAAAATCGGTGCTTTTCCGTTGTTGTCCGAGGATGAAATTACTGGATGTATTGTTGCAAGAAGCACGATTGAAAAGCTTTCAAAGCGGGATATTGACTACCTTGAACAGCTTACCCGTCAGGCTGCTGCTACAATTAACAGAGCTAATACATATTCAACAATCTTGCAATATGCAACACTGGATGCCTTGACAAATCTCAACAACCGCAGACAGTTTGAAACCCGTTTGGGACAGGAAATTGCTATTGCAAAACGTCAAAATAACCCTCTCTGTGCAATGATGATTGATATAGATTTCTTTAAGCGTGTAAATGATACCTACGGACATGCATCCGGAGATGAAGTCTTGAGAACGGTTGCAGGTATTATTAAAGAAACTCTGCGTGAATCAGATATTCCTGCTAGGTACGGTGGAGAAGAATTTGCTGTTCTTTTACCGTTTACAAAACTTGATGAAGCAAAAGTCGTAGGCGAGCGTTTAAGATGTGCGGTTGAATCAACCCCGATTGCGATAAACCAAGACAGCCCTGAAAAACAGGATATCAAGGTAACAATAAGTATGGGACTTGCAGAATTTAACACAATTGAAACAGGGGAGGCTCTTTTTGAAAGAGCAGACAAAGCTCTTTATGAAGCAAAAACTTTGGGCAGAAACAGAGTTTGTGTGAATTAGTTGCTTTATATTATGAGCAATATATATGTAAACATTGAGTCATTAAACTTGTTAGATATTTGGAGGGGGACTTAATTTTGTGCTAAAATAGTTTCTGTACTAGTTAAGGGGATCCACCCTGAAGTAGGGATAAATGAGATGAACTGGTGGGTGTGACTATTGGTTTGGAGTTTATTCCGGAAAGGATAGAACATGGAAAAAAACAACGAAACTTTGAGAACTTTAAGGCACTCTTGTTCTCACATTATGGCACAGGCTGTGCAAAAGCTGTTCCCGCAGGCAAAGTTAGCCATAGGACCGGCAACGGATGAGGGATTTTACTACGATTTTGACTTGACCGACGGTTATGCGTTTACAACCGATGATTTGGCAAAAATCGAAGAAGAAATGAAAAATATTATCAAAGACAATCTTACGTTTGAAAAATATTACGTTGAAGATGTTGATGCGAAGATTGCAGAATTCAAGGCTCAAGGCGAAATCTACAAAGCAGAACTTTTGGAGGAACATAAAAACGATAATCCGACTTTGTATTTAACAAAGGATAAAGACGGAAATGTTTTATTTAATGACCTTTGTGCAGGCCCGCACATTCCGAATACTTCGTATATAAAAGGCAATGCTATCAAGTTATTAAAGGTTGCAGGTGCATACTGGAGAGGTAATGAAAAGAATAAAATGCTCCAGCGTATTTATGCAACTGCTTATTGGAACAAAGAAGATTTGCAGGATTATTTGACATTCCTTGAAGAAGCAGAAAAGCGTGACCACAGAAAACTCGGAAAACAGCTTGATTTGTTTTCAACCCGTGAAGAAATGGGCGGAGGCTTAGTTCTCTGGCATCCGAACCTTGCCTGCGTTCGTGAGCAAATCGAAAACTACTGGAGAGAAGAACACAGAAAAAGAGGCTATGTAATTGTTAACACTCCTCAAATTGCCAAATCTACTCTTTGGGAAATTTCAGGTCACATGGATCATTACAAAGAAAATATGTTCTTTGTTCAAAAAGATGAAGATTCTGATGATCAGTTTGTTGTTAAGCCGATGAACTGTCCGTTCCACATATTAATTTATCAGGCAAACAGATATTCATATCGTTCTTTACCTTTGAGAATGGCTGAATTAGGTACTGTTTACAGAAAAGAAAAATCAGGTGCTTTGTCAGGTTTAACCCGTGTTCAAGGATTTACTCAAGATGATGCACACATCTTCTGCACACCTGAACAGCTTGTTGACGAAATCAATGCTATTATTGATTTTGTAGCTGATACAATGAAAATCTTTAATATGGAATTTGAAGTTGAACTGTCAACCCGTCCGGAAAGTTTTGTAGGCGAAATTGAAAATTGGAATAAAGCTGAGGCAGGTTTGAAAGAAGCTATGGAACGTCGTGGTATGAAGTACGAAATTAATGAAGGCGACGGTGCATTTTATGGACCAAAGATTGACTTTAAAGTTAAAGATGCAATCGGAAGAACTTGGCAGTGTGCTACAATTCAGCTTGACTTTAATCTTCCTGCAAGATTTGATATCAAATATCAGGATAAAGACGGTCAATTAAAGACTCCTCTTATGCTCCACAGAGTAATCTTCGGTTCTATGGAAAGATTCCACGGAATCTTGATTGAACACTATGCTGGTGCATTCCCGGCATGGCTTGCTCCAACACAGGTGTCAATCGTTCCGATTTCCAATGAAAAACACGTTGATTTTGCTGAACAAGTTTACAAGAAAATGCGTGATGCAGGAATCAGAGTTCATCTTGACGACCGTTCCGAATCCATGAATTACAAGATTCGTGAAGCTTTACAGGATAACAAAATTCCTTATGTCTGCGTAATAGGAGATAAAGAAATTGAATCAAATTCCGTAGCTGTTCGTGCAAGAGGAATCGGACAAATCGGCACGCTGGGTGTAAATGATTTTATTGATAAACTTAAAGAAGAAATTTCTTCAAGGACAAACGAATCTTTTGCTAAAAAAGAACTTGTGAATGCGTAAGTTTATTGAATAAACAAGCGTGGGCGGAGGTTTTTAAACCTCCGCCCACGCTTTATTAAATATCGTTCAATTCCGCATCAATTGCTCTTTCTGTAACCTCGCAGGGAATGTCCTTTTTCTCGTACTTAAGACGTCGTTTTTCCGTTTTTTCATCAAGTTTGGCGATTTTCTTATTGTGCTGTTTATTTTCTCGTACTAATCTTTTATCAATTTTTTTATTCAATTTTATTGCTTTTTTAGGTTTAATTTCTTTTACGGAAACAGAATCATTTTTGCTTAATTCAATTGGTTTTCCTTTCAATTGAAACCAGAAAATTGAATTGTCATATGCATCCATTACACCTGCTTTAAACCAATTCGGGTGTTTTTCTCTTTTTATCGCACCTTTAGCAAAGAAATAGACAATATCAACTGGTGCAAAGAAAATAAAAAGTGAACCTACTACTCCTGCTGCCTGAGTTAGTATAATTTCTGTAGTTAAAATTCCAGTTTCTTTTCCATCAATTGGTTCATATTTTTTTACAACAAGATAAATTTCTTTATCCGTTAAGTCGACAGGAGTTTCGGTGTCTTTTGGGATATAATTTTTTAATTTACACAAAATCAAACCGCTCACGTGCCATCTGAGTTCCCGTCTTGCATTAATTACTTCCAGCGTAACAGTTGCTCCGTCGGGAATAGAGACTTCTTTATTAACCTTTTTTGTTTCGGTTAATTTAAAACTTATTTCTTCCGGTAAATTTTGATATTGAAGTGTAAAATCTTCATTTATATTTCCGTAAACTTTCATGTTGTCTTTAGCCAGAACAGGAGCGAAAGCCAGAGAATATATTGTTATAGCGGATAGTGTTTTTTTTAAAAAAGCTCTCATTGTTTTTATTTTTTTAAATTATATAAACATATACTAAACTAAGAATAACACAAAGTATTTGAATAAAACTATACACTCTGACCTTTTTATAGGTAACCAGTTTACCTATTATAAAAGGTGATATTCCGAAAAGAGCCATGACCATTTTGTTTATTCCTATTGGTGTAAATATTGCAAGTACAAACGCAAAGACAATATACAAAAGTAAAAACCCTGCCATTGAAGAAATATAATCGGAGGCTCTCATAGGAGAAAGTTTCTTTGTGATTCCCAGTTCTCTAAAAAGCATCAACAAAAGCAGAATAAAAGCTAAACTGCCAAAAAGGATTTCCAATATTTTTAAATACATACAAAATCCTCCGTGTTGGTTTCGCTTTTCAGATGATTGTCCAAAAATCTCAGAGATTTTTCAAATACAAATTCTTTTTCATTGTCATACAAAACCATATGATAACTATCATATAGGATGATATATTCTTTATCTTTTGAAGATATTTTTTTGTAGACAACTTCTGCGGATTTTGTACTGGTTAAATCATCTTCCTTAGAATGGATAATCAGGATAGGCGAGACAACCTTGTTTACACCATTACGGACAAAAGCCGAAAGTTCCAAAAGCTCCTTAAATCCTGTCATCGGAAAATCATTCATCCCGACATCTCCTTTTGCAAGAAGTTTTTTAACTGCATTTCGTGTTTTAAGATTTTTTACTCCGTGCGGTTCGCATTCAGGGTAATTATAATAAAATCTTAAAATTGTAGAGAGAGCAATTGGCATAAAGCACTTATACCAAGGTAGCCTCCAGCCGTCTAAATACAGGGTGGTGGAAAGTGAAATTATGCCTGAGACCTGTTCTCTGTACTTCATTCCAACAGCGAGTGCAAGAACAGCACCAAGACATAACCCTGATACAAATACATTTTTGTATTCTGACTTTAGTTTTTCAAATCTCGAATACGCAAAATCGAGCCAATTCTGATAATTTACTGTATAAATTTCTTCAAACTTTTCTCCGTGACCGGGGAGACACTCCGCAAAAACGTCATAACCGTTGTTGTACAGAAATTGTCCGTATTTTTTCAACTCAAAAGGACTGCCCGTAAGTCCATGCAACAACAGGACAGCACCTTTTGGTTTTTCATTTACACCGTCATGTTTTAAAATAAAATCTAAAGTCATGGTACAATGCTTTACCCCATAAAATTAATTGTCCTTAGAAGTATGGATGAATGGAGGTATGGGAAAGCTAACTTTTCCATTTGCCATACCTCTAAACAACTGTACGTTACCTTATTTTGTCAATCTGCTCAGTAATTGGTCTAACAAGTCAATTGACATTTCGATTTCTTCGTCAGAAATGTATAATTGCGGAACAAGAGTGATAATGTTTTTGTAGAAACCGCCATTGTTAAGCACAAGACCGCATTTTTTGCCGTGGTATGACAAATCTCCCTTCAGACCTTCCTCCTGCATGGCATCGCAGAGTTCTCTGTTAGGAGTAATTCCGTCTTTTTGAGTTAATTCTATTCTCAAAGCAAATCCTATACCGCCCACATCGCCGACTTCTTTGTATTTGTTTTTCAGGTAATTCAAACCACGCATGAACAATACTGATTTTCTCTGAATTTCTGATTCTAATGTTTTTTCCTGTTCTTCAACTATTGACATAACTTCATAAGCAGCTCTAACGCCAATCGGGTTAGAACAGTATGTTGAATGAGCAGAACCCGGAGTGAATACATCAGGTGCGATGAATTTTTCTTTAGCCCAAAAGCCTGCAAGCGGGTTCATACCGTTAGTTATAGACTTAGCGAATGTCATTACATCAGGAACAATTCCGTAGTTTTCGATTGCCCAAAGTTTACCTGTTCTGAACATACCCATCTGAACTTCGTCTATTACAAGCATAATTCCGTGGTCATCAAGAACTTGTTTCATTTCCTTCCAGTACCATTCCGGCGGATTAATATAACCGCCTGTTCCTAAGATAGGTTCGCCGATAAACGCTTTGTATTCACATTCTTTTGTTTTCGGGTCATAAATAGCTTTGTATTCTGATTCAAAATTTCTTGCGAATTGTTTTACGCAGAAATGGTTACATGATTCGCAATTCATTCCGTAAGGGCATCTGAAGCAATACGGGAAAGGAACGAAATTTGCTCTGTCGCCAAAGTGTCCGTATTTTTCTCTGTAACGGAAACTTGAAGTTATACAGGTTGCAGCAATTGTTCTTCCGTGATAACCGCCCTGGAATGCAAACATACCGTTTCTATGCGTATAATTTCTTACAACTTTTATTGCATCTTCATTTGCCTGCGCACCGCCTACGTTAAAATGCATTCTTCCTTTTTCATGGAATCTTGCTTCAATCATTTTTTCCATTTTTTCTGAAAGCAGCGATTTGTAGGGCTGTAAGAATTTTGGTGTTAATTGAGGCATTGTGTTCATTTGATCAATAACAGCATCCGTAATTCTCTGATTTCTGTATCCGAAATTTGCTGCAGAATACATCATCTGCAAATCTAAATACGGAATATCTTTATCATCATACATGTATGAACCTTCACAACCTCTGAAAACTTTCGGGTCTTTAGAATAGTGAACTGTATCTCCCCAAGAGCTGTAGACTGCATCTAACTTTTTAACATCTTCATCTGAGATTGAAAGCTGAGAAGCGGAACTCGATGAAGCAACTTTTGAATTGGGCATAGTAACTTTTGACAGATCTTTATTTTCTGTATTTACCCCTTTTTCTTTTAAACCAAACATTTAATTTATCCTTAAAAAAAATACACCTTTTGTAAATCTAAAGTTAACACATAATTTTTTAAAAATCAATAGTCTTTAATCAGACCATTTACAAATGTAACAATTGTGGAGTAAGTGACGTGGGTAATGTGATTATAATAAATTTATTTACTTGTTTGATTTAGATGCATGTTATGCTAACATGCAGACTATGGAATTTGAAATAAATGAAAGATTAAAACAATTAACCGTAATGCTGTGTGAAATAGACAGCATTTATCAATCACTTCTGGCTACAAAAAATATTTCGGACAGCGAGTTTGTTGTCATGATTGCAATACTGTCTCTGGGTGTAGGCTGTTTGCAGAAAGATATTGCGGAAACCAGCTATATGAGTAAGAAGACGATTAATTCTTCAATTAAAAGGCTTGAAAAAGAAGGTTTTATTAAACTTAAAGCCGGTAAATATCCCAACATGCATATATATTTAACTCAAAAAGGCAAAGAACACATTAAAGAAAATATACTCCCTATTATTGAAGTTGAAGAACGGGTTTTAAACAGCATGTCAAATGAAGAATTTGAGCGCTTGATAGTAGGGTCTTCAAAATACATAGGCTTATTCAAAGATCAAGTTGCGAATTTTATTATCAGAGAAAGGTAACTAATTTATCCGGCTTACCTCTTAGTGCTTTATTTACTTCACTTCCTTTCAAAACACTTGCTTTTAAAATACTTGACATAAATTTTTGCAATGTTTATAATGGTAATTGCAATGCTATATATTAGGTATTTTTGTTAAGAAGAGAAAGGAATTATACAATGAAAAAGATAGGGTTTACTCTCGCAGAAGTTCTGGTTACATTGGCTATCATTGGTGTTGTCGCAACGATGACTTTACCGGCATTGATGACAAATACTCAAGAACAACAAGCCAAAACAGGACTTAAAAAAGGTATTAATACTTTAACCGAGGCGGCTCAAACCAATCAGGCTATCGACGGGTTTGACTATGCAGGTTTAAGAGAAGAATCAGGTGCGGTATCGGATGACGATGTTGAAACACAGCAATCTATGACAGGTTTGCTGGTTAACAGAACTCAGATTGATTATAGAGCATCAAACAACGGAGGTTCGGGCGATGCAAATCTCGTTGATGCGACCGCTGCTAATTATGTAGTATTCTTCAGAGACGGTTCAGCTGTTTCATATCCTAGAGCTGCTCAAGCAAACATAGCTGAGGCAAATGCAATTGAACCGGATGGTTTGGCACACGGATTTGGTGTTGTATATGACTACAACGGTGTTAAGAAACCGAATTTGCTTTCAAACTGTCATGGTAATACAACGATGACTGCAGATTCTTTTGTATCAGATGAGGATAGGGAATGCTCTAAAGCAAACAGAGTTATTAAAGACCAATTTGGTATAAGATTAAGAGGACCGTTTGCATTCCCGAACGGTGCAGCTGCAAGATGGGCATTTGAAAACTAATAATTAGCGAGAGAGTAAACTAAAATATATAAAAAGCGGTCATTAGACCGCTTTTTTTCATTTTTTCCACTCTTACCCCACCTCCATTCGTCATTCTGAGGCTTTTGCCGAAGAATCCCGTAAACTTACTGATTTAAGAGATCCTTCGGTCGTTTCACTCCCTCAGGATGACAAAAAAGAAAGAACCCTCAGGATGACAAAATACGTCATTCTGAGGCTTTAGCCGAAGAATCCCGTTTACTTAACTCTCGTCACTCTAAGCAAAGTTCATTTACCTCCGAAGAAGCCAACTGATTTTAAATTGTTTACATTTTGTTACAAACAGGGCATTGATTGGACAAAAGGTTGGTTGATGATTGACGATACAATCATAGAAAAATCTTTCTCAAAAACAAATGAATGTGTATATTGGCAGTATTCAAGTTAAATGCAGATTTCATTACCGGAATATCATTAACAGTGCTGTTATGGAGTGATGGAACTAAAAATATACCAATAAAATTTATGGTATACGAAAAAGATACAAACGGAAAACCAATCAAAACAAAAAAATGAATTTGCATTAGAATCTCTACAATATGCACTTAGACTAGGAATTAGGCCATACAAAGTATGTTTTGATAGTAAATACAGCAGCGGTAAATTATTAAACTGGTTAGATAATAATAATTTGAGGTATTACAGTCAATTAGCAAGCAATCGTTCATTTAATGGTCAGCAATTAAAAATGCATCGTTTCCAACCTTATGCAGAGAGTGGATATTTGAAAGGTGTTGGACATAGGGGCAGTGTAGCAAAGCACTGTAAGAGATACTACGTCACAAATGCGACAGGAAAGAACATTACACGACAACAAATTGTTAAAGAGTACCGTGACAGGTGGAAGATTGAGGTGTTATTCAGAAATTTAAAGCAACTTTGCCACTTGGAAGAATGTCAAAACTACCGTACAAATGCTCAAAAACACTACATATACGTGTATTTACAGGAATTAATGCTACTTGAAAGACAAAACAAAAGGAGTTTATATGAAGCTAAAAAATATTTTCAACAAAAATTTATAGGCATTAAACACAATGGTAACAAGGCTTTAAGGTTACTTGCTGCATAATCACTGTAAATAAGTGCAAAAATTTCACACCAATCTCAACACGCAAAAACAGTCTCTATCTCCCTAAAATCGGGCATACCTCCCTTAAAACTCCAATCCAAAATGTCCAGAAAGGTTATACTCACACTTGCACTTAATTTATAACCAGTAAAACTATTGATTTTACTGGTATTTATAAATTTTTATTTTAAGTCATAAACTGGAGATGAGGGGAGTTGAACCCCTGTCCATAGCGGATAAAAGCTGATATCTACGAGTGTAGTAACTTATTATCTCGAATTCACAAGGAAAGTTACATAACCTAAGTAAATCCAAAGACTTTTTAACGGAAGTCTAACCTCCAATGGTAAACTTGATACGCATACCATCATTTGCGTACTGCATCTTGCATACGTTCATTCTTATCCCAACGGCAAGCTGGTCGGGAAGAATGGGCTGTAACTGCTATAATTAAGCAGCGAGTCTTTGTGCTCTGTAATCAGCCATAGATACAACGTTATTAGCGTTTATTTTAATTTGCTCGTTGATAAGCGGGCACAGCTCCCGCACTCGCAACCCGAATCTACCAATCACAATGTCGAAACCGGTACATCCCCATGGTAAATTTTGTTGGGGAAGACGGCTCCGCTCGAAAAGCCTGCTTGCATTTGCCTTCGCAAACGCAACTCCGCTTTTCTCGGCTCCACCTCATTCGCATTCGCTCATTCGGCTTGCCCATTGTCCTCGCCGGACAGGCGTCGAAACCGGTACATCCCCACGTTAGTTGTTAGATGTAGGTTGGGTTTACTAACCCAACAAAAACTGTTTTCAATGTTCGTTCTAACAGTATAAATGACTTTCAATCCCTTTTCAAGTCCTATTATCTAGATTTTTTCAAAATCAGCTGCGCCGTGTTTGCACCAAGGGCAAATAAAATCCGCCGGCAAGGTTTCGCCTTCATATACATAACCGCAAATTTTGCAACGCCAGCCTTTCTTTTGAGTTTGTTCAGGTTTAGGTTTAATATTTTTCTGGTAAAAATCGTACGTCACTGTATGAATATCAGATAAGCATTCGGCTTCCACAAGCTGACCGATAAACATTGTATGTGTTCCAAGGTCTAATTCTTGCTGTACATATCCTGACATATATGCATTTGTATTTTGAGTAATGTACAAAACTCCGTTATTAGAGCGTTTGACATCGTGAAAAGTCTCAAATTTATTTATCTCTCTGCCGCTTTGGAATCCAAAATGTTTAAACAAATCAAACTTCGCCCCCTCAGTAAGAGTTGAAACATTAAACTTACGGGTTCTTGAAATCATTTCATTGGTATAGTTCTTTTTATTAACTGCAACTGCAATCATGCAAGGATCTGAAGTAACTTGCATAACCGTATTTATAATACAGCCGTTATCTTTGTCATTTTCACGGGCAGTCAAAACATATAATCCGTAACCGATTTTAAATAATGCGTTTGTATCCATAATTTACTCCTTTAATACTTCTGACAAATCCCCAAATTGCTTTATTGAAAGCTTTTCCCCCCTGATATTTTCATCAAGCCCCATTTTTGTTATTGCATTTTCTGTTTTATCTCTGTTAAAACCTGCATTTAAAAGACAATTCTTCAATGTTTTTCTGCGTTGTGCAAATCCCGCTTTAACAACTTTTCTGAAAAATGAATAATCTGAAAGTTTAAGCAATGGTTCTTTTCGAACCTTCATAGAAACAAGTGCGGAATTTACTTTTGGTGCAGGGTAAAAGGATTTTCTTCCTACAAGCCTCAATATCGAACAATCTGCCCAGAATTGAGAAAGTATTGTCAAAAGCCCGTATTGTTTTCCTGATGATTTTTCAGTAGCAACAATCCTATGTGCAACTTCTTCCTGCACCATTAAAATTATATTCTCAATTTTTACCCTGTTTTTATTATCCAAGTCGTCAATTTCGCCAAGAAGATGTGCAATAATAGGCGAAGTTATATAATAAGGAATATTAGCCACAACTTTCAATTTACCCCCGCACAATTCTGACAAATCTGTTTTCAAAATATCGGCATGGATAATTTCCAAATTATCAGCTTCAAGTTTTTGAAGTTCTTTAATCGCTTCTTCATCAAGCTCTACAGCAATAACTTTTTTCGCATATTTAACCAGTTGTTCCGTAACAAAACCAACCCCAGGACCGATTTCCAGAATAATGTCCTCAGAGTGAATATCTGCAAATTCAATAATGTCGCTTATAATTTCAGGATTTATCAAAAAATTCTGACCAAGACGTTTTTTTGTTCTAAAATATTTTGCTCTTTGTAAATAATCCACCATGGTATTTATTTTAGTACAAACAGGGAAATGCTTAAAGTGTAAAAAGGAAGTATTGTGTTAATAAAGTGAAAAAGAAAAACTATTCACTAGTGTTTGAGTTATAATTAAAAATAAGGAGTGCATCGTGAATTACTGTGAAACTAAATCCGAAAAACGTCTGGAGTACAGCCAATTAGCAGAAGAATTTATTTTAGGCTGTAAGACCGAACGAAAAGTCGGAATGGAATACGAAAGAATTCCAGTTAACAAGAGTTCTCTGCAGGTTGTTCCATATGAGGGAGCATTCGGCATCTGCGAACTTTTAAGAGAATTTGCCAAAATTGACAACTGGGATTACATTCTTGACGGAAATGAAATTATAGGACTTAAAAAACTTCACGATACAATTACACTTGAACCCGGATGCCAATTTGAGTTGAGCATGGAGCCTCAAAATACGATAGCAGAATTAAAAGAAAATATTGAAAAAATAAATTCCGCACTGCAGCCTGTTTTGGATAAATTCGAAATAACTCTGTTAAACAAAGGAGTTTCTCCCAAAACAACGTATAGGAACATAAAACTTATACCAAAGAAAAGATACCATGTAATGGCAAATTATCTATGGGGAATACTTTCGGATGTTATGATGAGAGAAACCGCAGGAATTCAAGTCGGTATAGATTATAAATCCGAAGAAGATGCCATGAGAAAATTCAGACTCGCAAACATTATGATGCCTTTCATGACGGCAATGTATGCAAACTCAGACATAAGAGGAGGGGTAAATACCGGATATAAGTCATTTAGAGCTTTAGCATGGCTTAATACGGATAACGAAAGGTGCGGTTTTGCAACAAATTTCAGCAGCAACATGTCCTTCAGAGATTATGTAAAGTTACTTCTGGATACACCGATGATATTTATAAACAGAGAAAATGCACCGGTTGAAATAAACGGAAGAATGACTTTCAGACAATTTATGGACAAAGGGTTTGAGGGATTTATTCCTCTTATGGATGATTGGAAACTCCACTGCAATTTATATTTTCCTGAAGTCAGATTGAGAAACTTTTTGGAAATCCGTAACCATGACTGCGTAGGCGACGGTTTGGAATATTCAGTTCCTGCAATGTACAAAGGAATAATGTATTCACAATCCGCTTTTGAAGAAGTTGAAAAGATGCTTAACAGGTATACGATTAATGAAATTCGTGAACTCAGATACACCGTTGCAAGAAAAGCAATTCATTCAAAAATAGGGAAAACTCCCATATTGGGAATTTGTAAAGAGCTGGCTGAAATTGCTTATTATGCTTTAAAACTTGAATGCAAAAATGAAGAAGCTTTCTTAAACCCGCTTATCGAAATGTTAAAACGAGGCAAATGCCCATGCGAGGGGTAAATAGAAGTATAGAAAGGTAGAGGTATAGCACATTAAAGCCATACCTCCATACCTTCCTCCATTGACCATATTGTTGCGAACTATGTAAATTTATAGTATAATTTCTCCAGAAAGAGAGATATATAAAAGGCGAATTTCGCTGTAAATAAGAGGAAGATTTATGCAGACTTTAAACAAGAATGAGGGATTAATTACCCAAATTATCGGGCCGGTTATTGATGTTGAATTCCAACAGGGAGAATTACCCGAAATATACAATGCGCTAAAAATCACATGTGATGACGGGCATGTTGTAATTGCAGAAGTTCAGCAAATGCTGGGTTCAAACAGGGTAAGAACTGTCGCAATGTCATCAACCGACGGTTTAAAAAGAGGAATGAAAGTTGAAAATACCGGCGAACCTATTAAAATTCCGGTCGGAAAACCTATTCTGGGAAGAATTTTGAATGTTATTGGCGAACCGGTTGATAAGATGGGCGATATTCAAACGGATACCTATCTTCCGATTCACAGAGAATCTCCGAAGCTCATTGATCAAAATACTGATATAGAAATCCTTGAAACTGGTATTAAGGCGATTGACTTAATTCAACCATATCAAAAAGGCGGGAAAATCGGTCTGTTCGGCGGTGCAGGTGTAGGAAAAACAGTTCTTATTATGGAATTGATTCACAATATTGCATCAGAACACTCAGGTGTGTCCGTATTTGGCGGTGTCGGCGAACGAACCCGTGAAGGCAACGACCTCTGGAATGAAATGAAGGAATCAGGCGTTATTGATAAAGTTGCTCTTATTTACGGTCAGATGAACGAACCTCCGGGAGCAAGGATGAGGGTCGGGCTTTCAGCTCTTACCGCAGCAGAATACTTCCGTGATTTTTCTAAACAAGACGTATTATTATTTATTGATAACATATTCAGATTTACTCAGGCAGGTTCTGAGGTTTCGGCACTTCTCGGCCGCATGCCTTCAGCTGTTGGTTATCAGCCTACACTTGCTACGGAAATGGGTGAATTGCAAGAACGTATCACATCTACTAAAGACGGTTCCATTACCTCTGTTCAAGCAATCTACGTTCCTGCCGATGACTTGACCGACCCTGCTCCTGCTACAACATTCTCTCACTTGGATGCTTCAACAGTATTATCAAGACAAATTGCTTCTCTGGGTATTTATCCTGCTGTTGATCCTCTTGCATCAAATTCAAGAGTATTAGACCCAAATATCATCGGAGAAGAACACTACAATGTTACTAAAAGAGTGCTTGAAATATTGCAAAAATACAAAGAACTTCAGGATATTATTGCAATCTTGGGTATGGACGAGTTGTCTGATGAAGATAAATTAACCGTTAACAGAGCAAGAAAAATTCAAAGGTTCTTGTCTCAACCGTTCTTTGTGGCAGAACAATTCTCAGGTATTTCAGGGAAATATGTAAAACTTGAAGATACAATAAGAGGATTCAAAGAAATTATAGAAGGCAAGCACGATGAACTTCCGGAACAGGCTTTCTATATGGTCGGTACAATAGAAGAAGCCGTTGAGAAGGCAAAAACATTGGAATAGTGAGTGAATATGCAGTTAAAAATAATAACACACGAAAGAATAGTCTTTGAAGGCGAAGTTGACGAAATTGTAATCCAAACCAAAACCGGTCAGCTTGGTATTTTGAAAGACCGTCTGCCGATAACCACTGTTCTTGATATCGGAGTTACAAAAATAAAACAAGGCGAAAAATATAAATATTTTGCAACAATGGGCGGAATCTTTCAATTTAAAGACAATATTGCTGCCATTTTGACTGATGTTTGTGAAGACGGATGCGACATAGATGTTACACGTGCAAATGAAGCAAAGGCTCGTGCAGAAGCAAGGCTTGCCGATAATATAGCAACAGTTGATGCCCAAAGAGCGCAGGCTGCACTTGCACGTTCACTGGCAAGACTAAAAGCAGCACTGGGCAAATAGGAGCAGGGGAAATAGAGGTAAACATGAGAGAGGTTGTTATATGAGAAAGTATTTGTTTTTTTGTCTTGCAATTTTTATAACGACTGTAATAGCGGCTACTGCTGATGATGATACTTTTGCAACAGCACTCCAAACTTGCTCTAATTACACAAACAGCGGGCTTGTTAATACTGACGGAATGAAGGTTAAATATAAAAACCAAATCCTCGGATGGAACGGAGACAAATGTGTTTATAAAGAATTTGTCAGTTATTCCGGAATGGATACCTGTACAACATGCAGATTTACAAAAAAACAGATTAATGAACTTGTAAAAGTTATGAGAGCATATTCTACTCTTCAACAATATTCAGGAGAAGATGTTGATACTTCAAGCATAAGCAAAGCCCAAAACAACCCCGTGGTAAAGGTTTGGAATAAATATCTACAGGACAGCTCTGTCTGCACAATAGATTTACCTCAGTAACTATTTGTTGTTATCGTTGTTCGAATTCAAAATTGATACAATTGTATTCATTTTGTTTTCATCCATTTGATGGTAGCCGTCTATAATATTTAAGCTTCGAAGATTTTTACAATGATATGCCATATCAATAGATATGTTAATATCCGTTAATTTATCACGGTTTGCGTGAATTATATCTACCGGTGATGTTACTTTTTTTAATTGCCGGCTGGTATTAAATACAAATTTAAGCGGTAAGCCAAGCCAAGGATGTTCGGCATAAGCTTCTTTTATTGACTTTGGTATGTGTCTGAACCTGTTTTCTTGCAGTTTTCTTGAAAGATATTCATTTGTATTTATCGACGATACAAGAATTACGCTTTCCAAATCGGGATATACTTTTGCTAATTTTGCGGCTGCATATCCGCCGAAGCTGTGACCGATAAGAGTTATATCTTCATTCTTAATGCCCTTTTGGTTGAGATATGCAATTGAATTTTTTATATCTCTTAAAATTTTTCTGGGTTCAAGATAAATGTCTTCATTATTATCAGGTGTAAGTCCGTGATATTCCGGTGCTAGTACGGCATATTCCGTATTCGTGAGAATCTTTTTGTACATATCTTGCAAACTTGTAATATTATGACTTAAACCATGCAGAACAACTGCATACTTTGTTTTTTCAGCATCATTAATATCCCACATCCTTACATGCGGATGTTTTTTGTCTTTGATATCAATAACTTGCAGATGGGGCTGTATCTCTTTAATAGGTTTGTGCCAAGTTCTTCTCGATGCTACTACGGAACGGCTGAAAAAATCATCTATAAATTGCAATACAGGATTCGTTTTGTGAATAATTGACTTCGGATTATATAACAAAGACTTAAAAGCAGGGGAATTTACATTCTCTGCTCTATTAGCATTATCACAACCGTAGTTATAATATCCCCTTGATATTGATAGAACTTCTATTCTCATGGTTCAAACATTGTAAAACAAAACTATTTTAGTTGCAAGAACTTTCGTAAACAATCTTATTTTTTATTGTTACAAAACAATTTACATGGTATAATTTTGACTATGGAAGATATCGGCTTGATAAAAAAAGAGGAGAAACAAAAAAAAGGTTTATCTGCCCAGACAAGGCTAATTCTTGCCGGTCTGTTTGTAAGTACTCTGTTTATCCTTTCTACGGCGTGGTTTGCACTTATAAGTATTGATAAAAACATGTACAATGCTTATAAAAATTTTGGTCAGGTCTTGTCTAAAACTCTTGCTATTGAAGGAGTAGAAATAACTAAAGAAGTTCCCCAGCTTGCAAAATATGATGCTCTGCGTACAAATGCCGTCTCAATACTCAAAAGCAACGATGATATTTGTTTTATAATTTTTAGGGACAACAAATCCAAAGTAGTTTATTCAAGTAAAGACGACTATTCCCAAAGAGCGGAAAAAGCGAGAATTACCGTAAGCTCTCCTATGATTATTAAAAACCTTAATGAAACGGTAAATGCAGGCTCTGTAGAAGTCGGACTTTCAGGAACAATAATTGATAATATTTCTTCAACAACAAAAGTCTCTGTTTCAATAGTGTTCATGCTGGCTTGGCTTGTAATTGCAGGAATTATTTATATGAATTCTTCAATTATTACAAGTGAATTGAGAAAACTTTATCAAGGTGTTAAAAAGATTTCTTCAGGCGAGTTCGGATACATGCTTGAAGATAAAAATGTTGATAACGAAGTGCGTGAACTTTATAATGCATTCAACGATATGTCTGAAAAATTAAGCAGGTATAATGAACAAACTATTGAAAGCCTGACTTTTGAACGAAACAAGCTTGAAGCGGTTTTGATGAGCATTGTAAACGGAGTTGTCGTCTGCGACAACCATGACAAAGTTATTATGGTCAATAACCATGCAAAAAAATTGCTTGAAGTCGATGAGGAAAATATTGTAGGAACTCAAATTCAGCAATTCTGCGATTCCTCCGGAGAGTTTTGTTTTAATGATAAAATTGCTCAATTCAAAGATACTCCGCTGGAAGAAGACGGAACAACAACCCCGTTTAACATTGAAATTGATAAACGCATAATCAAATGTCTTATTTCGCCTATGTTTACACGTTCAAATGCCTATGTGGGATATATTATAGTTCTTATTGATGTCACAAAAGATGTTGAAATGGACGAACTTCGTTCACACTTTATTTCCAATGTTTCTCATGAATTAAGAACCCCTGTAACCGTTCTTAGAAGTTATATTGATACCCTGTATAATTTCGGCAACGATTTTGATTTCAATACACAGAGAGAATTTATAGGCGTAATGAATCAGGAAATTATACGTTTGAACCGTATGGTTAATGATATTCTCGATTTTTCACGATATGAATCTCAAAATGTTCATCTTGAAAAATCAAAACAAAATGTTATGGAGATTATTGAAGATTGTGTAAATCAGGTTCAGGTGCTTGTTAAAGAACATGATTTGACAATTTCAGTCATGAAAGAACCAGATTTGCCGGAAGTATATCTTAATATTGACAGCATTTCCCGTGCATTTATGAATATACTTTCGAATGCAATAAAATATTCTCCTGACGGAAAACGTATTAAAATCAGAGCAGAGCGTTCACGTGACGGACAATATATTGAAGTCAGTGTTGAAGATCAAGGGCCGGGGATTCCTGAGCAATATCAAAAGAAGATTTTTGACAGATTTTTCCGTGTGGAAAACGATACTCACACTGTCAAAGGTACAGGACTTGGCTTGCATCTTGTAAAAGTTACCGTTGAGAAACATCATCACGGACAGGTTTTTGTTCAGTCTAAGGAGGGCGAAGGTTCAACCTTCGGTTTCCGCTTACCCATAATAATTTCAAAAGAGGAAGAAGAAGAATATTTACCAAAAAATGCTTTGCCCTCCGAAAGTGAGGGGTAGGGAATTTACTAAAGGTATTCAAAAATAACACTTGGCTGTTCTTCTTTTTCAGCACCATTAAATGTTTTTACCTTTTGAGATGTTGTAATAAACAGCCTCTTTTTTGCTCTGGTTACTGCTACATAGAAAAGACGCATATTTTCTTCCGCCGAAAAGGCTTTAAGTTCATTTTCATTTTTCTTTTTGTATGCAGGATTAAACCCTCGTACTTCTTCCATAAATTCTGCTGAAGCTTTTAGATTCATAGAATTTATATCCATAGAGAGTGCTTTTTCGGAAAGCTCAGGAATAAACACATAGTCAAATTCATCACCCTTTGATTTATGCATAGTCATAATCTGTACTTTGCCCCTTGAGGCTTTTTCGTCTTCTTCTTCCGAGAAAAATTTGAATCCGCTGAGCGTTGGACGCTTAGAAAGCGATTCCAATCGTTCCAGAGTTAAATCAAAATTATTACTTGAATTCAGCCTTTGCACAAGCGTTGAAATAAGATATACATTCGATTTTTCGATATCAGAACTGTAGTAAAAAAGACCAATTCTTATAACAAGTTCTTCAATAGGCAGGGTAGAAGAATTAAGCCAGTATACCATATCCCAAACAAACACGGATAAATCATCAGCTTCAAGCTCGTCGCAATTTGTACTCACAAGCGGTTTGTCAAAATTCCTTATAACAGTTTGAAATCCTGATTTATAAAACCCTGTTTCGGCAAGAGCTTCGTATGTTTCTGCCAGCTGTTCATTGCTGAAAGGATTTTGTATAAATTTAAGAATGGCGAAAATAGTGTTAAATACAGCTTTTTGCCCCAAAGATTCACTTCTTGTAATAGTTTTAAAACCTGAATCATTAATAAAACTTGTCCAGTTTGCAACTTGAAAATTACTTCTCAGCAAAATTCCTATCGTTGCATCTTTGTTATAGGTCAATGTGTTTTTAATTTCTTTAACTATGAAATTTTTTTCTTCATAAGGTCTTTCAAAAATCTTTAAAGCAACTGCATTTTTAGAAACAGGATTTTTACCTTCAACCCCTTGCATTTTAATATTATAAAACGCTTTTGGCAGAATCCCAGTTCCCCACTCAACAGCTCTGTTTGCAAGATCCATAACATCCTGCGTACATCTTTGAGAGCGGTTCATTTCAACGCTTTTATCCGCAGTTTTAATAAATTGTCTGAATCCTTCAACATCGGCATTAGAAAATGTTGTTGTAATCGCTTGATTTATATCTCCGCATCGTATAAGGTTTTTATATTTACCGCTTAAAAGTCCTATTAACTTCTGCTGAATGCCTGATGAATCCTGCGCTTCGTCTTCAATAACATACTTACAAATGTTTTGATAATATTCCAAAACATCTTTGTTGTTTTCTAAAAGTTTTACCGACAATAGTAAAATGTCATCATAATCAATAAGATTTTCTTCATCAAGTTTTCTCTGGTATTCCTTATAAAATGTCTTGAATTTTTCGATTTTTTTATCTGTCGACGGAGTGTCTATGTTCCCTTCCTGAAGCTTCATTACAGAAATTGCTCTGTCAAATTCTTCCAAATCTTTTTTTGTATTTTTTCCTTGAATACTTTTTATAATACGCATTCTTTGAGTATCGTCACAAATGTCAAAATCAGGGGGTAAATTTAATTTTGCATAATTAGAATTTTCTTTAATAATACGCAAAGCAAGCCCATGAATAGTGCTTATATTAGGCAATTGCGTACTACCAGGAGACATGTTTTTAATTCTTTCACGAAAATTCCTCGCTGCCGAATCCATATATGTCAAAACAAAAATATTTTCAGGATTTGTTCCTCTGTTTAACAGTTTCATAATAAGTGCAAGCAGAATTGTAGTTTTACCTGCTCCGGGTACAGCAGAAATTGCCATTGAACCATTTTTGTATTCAAGTACAGGTTTTTGGTCGTCTCTTGGAGTAATTGTAAACATCGGTTTTGTTTTTTCCTCATTTTCCTCAGAAACCAAATATTCCTCAATTCCGCCAAGGTTTTCAACTCCTTGTGTGTCAAAAAGGCTGGACAATGCCCAAATATGCTCTTTTGCATTTAAAAGCAGTTTTCTTAAAATCCTTGCTGTTTTTTGAGACGAAAGAAAAATATCATCTTCCAGAGTATATTCATCTTTTGACCAATCTGTCTGCATTACCCACGCATTGTACAAAGGTCCGGTATCTGTTTTTACCCATTCCGCATTGGAAACATCCAGCCAAAACTGGTATTTTGACGATATTTTGTTATCAATAATTTTTTGCGGAGTTGCGATAACTAAATCGTCATTTTTAATTTCTAATGTTGTACTTGGATTTTCCGCAATAATTGAATTTTCAAACTGATTTATTATATCCAAAACTCTGTTTTTGACAGCTTGCTCGCCCAATACATTTTCAAAATCAACAAGTTCTTTTATAAAGAAATTGAATTTGTTAATTTTATCTTCAGGAATATTTGTTACGACTTTTGAAAACATTTCATACACTTTTGCTGAAAGTTTTATACTTTTAGCTCTTGTTTCATTAAAAATTTTCAGAAAATTCTGATATTTTTCATTATAATTTTCAAGAACTATGTCGGGTAAAACTTTTGTTTGTTTATACGTTTTAACGATTGGCTCGCAATATTTAAGCGGAATTCCGATATAATCCGATAAAATAACTCTTAATTCCATATCAGGAATCTCTATATCGTGCATAAGTTTCAGTATATTTAAACTTGCTTTGACAAACGGGTTATCTATAAGCTTTTCACTGCCGGATAAAAACAAAAGATTACATTTTTTCAGTTTTTCTTTAAACGTAAATTTTAACATATCATCCTGAACCGGAGTGATTATTGTTATATCCTGCGGTTTAACATTATTTTTGAATAAATTTTCTATCTTTTGAACGGCAAAATCAAGGATATCAGCACGTTTTGACAACGAAGAAATTGTAAAATTTTGCAATCTTTCATGCCTTTTTTCTAAAACATTTTTAAATATTATTTCGCCATTTAAAAATTGTTCTTCATAATTTTCAACTTCTTCGCAAAAAAGTTTTTTTAACTTATATTCAACAGAGGTATCAGCACTCAAATACCCGCATCTGCTTGAACCCAGAGAATCAAAGCATATTGTCCAATCATTTAACTGCGGTTTTAAATAAGATATAAAATTAAAACAAATCGGGGTCATTTCATCTGCATCGTCAACAAACAAATACTTTATATTTTTAAAATATTCCGTATTTTTATAAATATAATTGAAGATAAGCGATTGCCTCAAATAGTCTACACTTCTGGCTTTTAGCGTTACCGACAAAAGCCTTTTTATAATAAATTCCGCATCATCTCCAAAAGCCTCTCCTAAAATTTCCGAGCGTTCTCTAACCTCTTGATCGGTTAAATTGTTTTGGACAATCAAAGCATATCTTCTAAAAATCTGATGCAAAAGAGATTTTTTTGAATTATATCCTTTTACCTCATGTTCTTTTAAAATATCTTTCAGCAATAACTGCGAAACCTCTAATCCGACAAGGTTTGGGAGAATAAAAGATTTATCTGAAGGAATAGAATTTTCAACAAAACACCAGTTGTCATTCAATGTGTTATAAACCAAAGAAAAAAATGAGTGAATATTTAATTTTTCAATTGACGGAACAAATATTTTTTCCAATACTTTTCGGGTAAAAGATTTTTTTAATGTAGAATTTTGAACAAGAACAAGTATCTCAGACGGTTTAATTCCTGAGTTTACAAGGTTTGAATATTTTTCAACCAGTAATTCTTCTCTTTTATATGAATTTAAACAATTTAATAACATACACTTTATGGAGTATTTTATCATAAATCAGATTTGAATGCTTGCAAAAAAAAACATTTTTTTATACAATTTATTTGTACTCGGGGTACGCACATACACACAAAAAAGGAGAAATAAAAATGGCAAAATCAACTATGGGTTTCCAAGAACAAATTATTGAATCAGCTGGTGAAATTTACAGATACCTTGATGCTAAAGGCGAAGTTTCTATTAATAAAATGAAAAAAGACTTAAGCTTGGCTGATAATTTTGCAGAAATGGGTTTAGGCTGGTTGTCAAGAGAAGATAAATTGGAATATACTCAAAAAGCTAAATCAGTAACAGTTAAATTGAGATAGTTTGATAGTTTACAGGTTTTGGAAGAGGGTGACTTTAAGGTCATCCTCTTTTTTATTTGTAAAAACTTTGAAGCAAACTTTCCGCTATTACCCAATCATGTTTTTCATCAATTTCATAACCTGTTTCGGGCGGAAGTTCGTACATTTCTATTCTTCCGGAAAGCCTACAGTTATCACGCAAAATATTTCCGACAGAGTTTATATAACAAGCGCCATTCTCGGCAATCAAACCTTGAAAATCCTGTCTTCTCGGACGATTCTGAGGATTATAATTAACGGGTTTTATTCCTTCAGTGGTTTCTATCCAATGAAATTGCTTTTCTCTTACGCCTGAAAATATTGAATCAGCCCCTGTCGAAGATAATTTTGCAAACATTCCATCAATATGTTCAGCTTTCAAAAGAGGAGATGTTGCTTGAATCAAGACAAACTTGGCATCAGGATTTAAGTTTGCATAATTTATGTACTCAATCATGACACTTTCCGTTGAAGATGTATCTTGAGCATTATCGGGATTTCTGTCATAAATTTCTGTTTTTTCGAAGCCGAAACTTAAAACCGTGCTTTTAATTTTATCGCTATCTGTTGCAACAATAACTTTATCTATACACTTCGCCTCGCAAGCAGATTTTAACGTCCAATATACCAGAGGTTTTCCGTTGATTATTTTTATATTTTTAAGCGGTATGGATTTTGAACCTCCTCTTACCGGAATAAAAGCTATGTTCATATTATTCTCCCTCTATTACTTTTATCATATCATACATAACCTGATTGTAAGGTGTTTTTATATTGTGTTTTTCCCCGAGTCTTACAATTTCTCCTGCAAAAATATCAACTTCAGTTTTTCTATCCGCCAGAATATCTTGATACATTGAAGTTTTGCCGTTATTTACCATGCTCATCAATGCTGTAAGTGAATCTTTTTCCAAATTTTCATACCCTGAAATACCTTCTTCTTTTGCAATTACTGTAACTTCTTTAATAATTTTTTTTGCAAATTTTTTAAATTTTTTACTTTTCATTTCTCCGAAAGTCAACCCCATTATTGCGGAAGCTTGATTTGAAAAAACATTCAAAGCAAACTTTAACCATAAAGAATAAATAATATCCTTAGGAATTTCATAGTCAATATTTTTACTTTCAAGAAAATCTTTTAACTCCTGAACTTTGATTTTATTTTCTTCATAAGGAGAGCCGAAAACTATTCTTCCGACACCGTCTTGAGTTACATTATTATCTTCTCTTACAGCACTGTGTCCTATAAAATATGAATGCAAAACTTTATCCCAACCATAAACTTGTGCAATTTTATTTTCGCTTGAAATTCCGTTTATCAAAGAAAGAATTATGGTTTTTTTGTCTATAAAATTCTTGATATATTCAATTGCGGATTCTAACCCCTGAGCTTTAGTTGTAATAATTATTAAATCAGGATTCCAAGTTTCATCAGGCAAAATATAATCAAGTTCTATTTGTACACCGTTCAAGGCAGGCAAATTCGTTTTGTATTTTTCAATTCTTTCTGAATCCGCAAGAATTTTAAGCTCGCAAACATCTTTTAACTTGTTTGCATAAGTTAACCCTACAGCTCCCAATCCGCATAATAAAACTTTCTCTATCCCCATAAATAATATTGTACAACTATGATATTTGATAAACAAGTAGAGTGAGAATCTGTGTTATAATTGTCCATATCAAACAAAATATTATTTTCGAGATTTCAGCAGAGGCTGATACAAGAACTGCACTATACAATTATTGTCAAAACCCATATTTTTTGATAGCCTTATAGAGAAGAAAAGGAGTTTTAATATGTGTAAAAATTTAGGAAAAGAACTGCGTGATTTTATTTTGCGTGGAAATGTTATGGACATGGCCGTAGGTATCATTATCGGTGCAGCATTCGGAAAGATTGTTGATTCTCTTGTAAAAGATATTATTATGCCTCCTATTGGTTTCATTCTTGGAAAAGTTGATTTTTCAAACCTTTATGTAACATTATTTCCGCTTGGAGAAAAATATGATTCACTTGATGCAGCAGCCGCTGCCGGTGCAGTAACGATTAACTATGGTTTGTTTATTAATACCGTAATAAGCTTTTTAATCGTAGCTTGTGCAATTTTTGCAATTATAAAGGCAGTAAACACAATCAAGAATAAGGCATGCAAAGAAGAAAAAGAAGAAGTTGCCGCAACAGAAAAAGAATGTCCGTTCTGCTGTACATCAATTCCTATAAATGCTAAAAAATGTCCGCATTGCACATCGGATTTAGGTTAAATTTATAAAAAGAAAAGGGCGGAATTAAAACTTACGCCCAATTTTTTACCTTACATCACTAACTATCTTTTTAAAAATTTATTGATACTCCGAAGTTTGACATACCGGCATTTCCGCCTCCGAGAGTATGGTTGTATTGCACAGGTTCAACCCATACTGATACTTTATCGTTTACTTTATAGTCAGCTCCTATCCAACAGCCGATTTTATTATTGCCTTCAAGATTTGTTGTATAATGTGCATCTGCGTATATTGAAAGATTATCATTTAACGGTATACTCCCGCCTGCTGCCAGCCTCAGTTGATTTTTATCTATGTTAACATTCCTGTAACGCATATAAGCATGAAATTCTATATCTGTACCTAACACATCTGCTTTTCCAAAATCTTGTTTATATTTAACTTCAAATGCAGGTTCAGATGTTCTTTCCATGCCGTACTTCGTTGGCTCAGTTGTTACAACAACACCCGAATCTGCACTAAGCGTTCCTCCAAAACTTGTTTTAGAAGAAATCCTAAACGTATTCCATTGTTCAGATGAACCATAGCAGGCTTGTGCATATTTATATGTAGGGTTTTGTAATAAGCTTACTCTTGGCGAAGTCATAAAATATCCTTTAAAATCCTCTATATTATATAAGTATTTTTCTTTCCAAAAATTGCCTTTTTTATTAAGTATGTAAACTATTTCCTTAATAATACTGTATTTAAAGGATTTAAAACTGCTTATAATGTTGTTTAATGAGCATAGAATAGTATAGAATCGGAGATAATTATGGATATATTTGCAGTAGTAGGTATGTTTCTGGGAATTGGTCTAATCCTCTTAGGTCAAGCAATGGAAGGCGGTAATATAGGACAACTTCTACAAATAACAGCTGCGTTTATCGTCCTTGGAGGTACAACCGGTGCAATTGTCTTAAGCTTTCCTGCTCCTGTAATAAAACTTGCCATATCAATGTTAAAAAATGTATTTTTCCCGCCTAAAAGCGACTATCAGGCTCTAATAACAGAAATCGGCGGGTTTGCAACAAAAGCAAGAAAAGAAGGTATAATCGCTCTGGAAAAAGAGGCAAATAATGCATCGGATTCCTTGTTAACATTGGGTCTCGGTGCAGTAGCAGACGGTACCGACCCGACTCTTGTTCGTGCAATGATGGAAAACCAGATAGAAGCTCTTGAAGCCAGAGTTAACAGTGCAGCAAAAGTATTCGAATCCTTCGGCGGGTATTCCCCTACACTCGGTATTATAGGTGCAGTTATGGGCTTAATTCAGGTTATGCAGAACCTTTCCGATCCGTCAAAACTCGGAGCGGGTATTGCAGTTGCTTTCGTTGCCACAATTTACGGTCTGTTTGCAGCAAATTTGGTTATGATTCCTCTCGGTACAAGAATTAAATTTATATATCAGGGTGTATTCTTATACAAAAATATAATTATGGAGGGTGTTCTTTCTATTCAAGCAGGAGAAAGCCCGGTATTGATTGAAAGAAAACTTCGTTCATTTATATTGGATGATACACCTGCCGGAAGCGTGGCAAATGGCTAAAAAACAAAAACACGAAGAACATGAAAACCTTGAAAGATGGCTCGTTTCATACGGGGACTTTATAACGCTTTTGTTCGCAACTTTCGTTGTTTTGTATGCCCTTGCTCAAATTGATGCAACGGATTTTGCAAAGCTTGAAGAATCGCTTAAAAATGCATTTAATCAAAATACCTTGCTTGAAGGACAAACCAGCGTACTTGATGGAAGCAACTCCATATTTGACCAGCAACAGCAAGCAAATTCATTCATTCCGTCATTAATGGTTGAATATATAAGTCAAAAATATGAAGATGACTCATTCAAGGAAATTGAAAGAGAAATAAAAGACCTGAGGGGTATGGGCGAGCTTTCGGGTATCAGCTCTAAGATAACTGATAAAGGTTTGCTGATAACTTTTGATGACAAATATTTATTTGCTACAGGTTCTGCTTATTTAGACAGCAATGCAAGAAAACTGCTTGATAAAGTCGGTATTTTAATATGCAAAAAATTTGTACTGCACGACATGATTATTGAAGGTCATACAGACAGCCTTACAATCAGAGGGACTCAATATCCGTCTAACTGGGAATTGTCAGGCGCAAGAGCATGTTCCGTTGTCAGATATTTAATCCAGAGATTCCAATTCTCGCCGTCATTATTCTCTGCGACTGGATATGCTGATACAAGACCGGTGGAAGGTGCAATATCGCCTAAAGATCCGGCAAATAGAAGGGTTGAAATATTAATCTTGAAAAACAAGTATAAGTCTCAATTCGGTTCGACACACGATTTAACATTAAGCCTTACCAAAGCACAGCAGGAAGAAATACAGAAACAACGGGAAAAAATTATTAAAACTGTCGAAGGGGATTCTATTTCTCCTGCTGCAAAACAACTGCTTGAAGATAATAAAAGGCGTATTGCCAAACAAAAGAGCGAAAAATTATCCAAGAAAAACATGGAATTATATGTCAATATCGAAAAAGAATCCAATGCACAAGATGACGATATGCCCAAGGTAGAAAATCAGGTAATTAAGTTGAACTCAAACCTTCCGACAGACGAGGATTTCGGGCTATGATAACACATTCCGTAGGGCTTTCACTCGCTCCAAATTCTTCAGTAGAAAGCGGTGTCGCAGTTCGTGAAATTTCAACAGGCAAAATTATATATATGGATAAGCTTTTTTCAATGAATGACATCGGTTTATTCTTTGAGAATTATAATAATCTGAAGAATTCTATCATCTGCGTTTCTTTACCTTGGGATAATACTATGCTGGAAGGCAAATGGCGCATTTTATCCAAACCGTATCAATTGATACATGAGCACGGAAATTTCCCGAACAAAGACAATTGGATGCAGAGATTTGCAACCAGAGGCTCTGAATTGTTACTTGAACTTTCGAAAAAATGTACCGAAATATACAGATTTGAAATATATCTTACAAGACAAAAGCTAAATTTATACTCAAACTACAAAGAACATTCCTCGGCAGACTGCAAGTTTTTACAAAATGCATTAAAAAATGAATGGGGAATTGAAGAATTACCTGCCAATATGGTTCCCGCCGCTCAGTTGGAAGCAATTGCAGGAACTATTCTTGCAGAAAAAAAATTAAATTCTCAAACAGAAAAAATATTTGAATTTAAAGGGCTTGATGTAATTAACGCTGTGTAAGATTTGGGTTGGATTTGAAAAAGTCGAAAAATTGTTTTCCTATTTACTTCCAAACTTGTAGTATTAAGTACAATCTGATTTACATTTGTCCCTCGACTTTTTCCGCATCCTCATTTTGTAACAATTTGTTAAAACTATTGTTAAATTTGTCAATTTTTTAGCTTTACAAGACTTATAGCAGTATAGTCTGAAAGGAATCTTTATGCCTCAAGTTTTACCGGTTAATCAAAATCAAGCAGTTTATAATGCTGTTAAAATAAAAATAGAAACACCCCAAAACACAATTGCAGGTATGAAAGATGCCGACAGAGGCGAATATAACGGAGTTAATATTGAAATTTGCGAACCGGCTCATCATAAAAGGCCGATTTATTCATATCCGGTAAGCCAAGAAGTTGTTACATACAGTCAGATAGCGCCTGCTAATGTTTCCGTTCCAAAACCTGTTGTAACAAACCCTGAAGCAGAAAAAAATCTTGCTTTCCATGGGGTAAACTTTAAGTCCTCAAAACCGGAAATCATACCGCCCGCTGATTTAAAGCAATCGGTTGACATTAATAGTGTGGTTAGTGCGCTGGAATCGGATAATTTTGATACACAGGCAAAACAGATGAAAGAAATTGTGGCTTTGGCTTTGAACGATGAAGAAAATGCTAAACCATACATTACAACACCGGTTATTTCCGCTCTAATCAGCATTTTAAACAAAGATACTTCAACTTTACAAGGGCCGGATGAAGCTCAAATAGAAATCAGAAAAAAAATTATTATAAATGAAATACTAAAAGAACAGCAGCTTGCGGAGAATAAAAACCCTGAAGAAGTAAAACTTCCGTTTGAATTGACAGAAGACGATTATCAAAAAGCGGATAAATTAAATCCTCTCGAAATGGCGGAAAGAAATAAAAAATACGCTATTTACACAGTTGCATCTCTGGCGAAAATTTATGCTGATGATTTTGAAAAAGAGACAGGAAACGTCGTTCCTTTAACAGATTTACCTGGTGTTTCAGATATTGTTGATATTTTAAGAAAAAGTGAAAATTCATCATTAAAAATTACAGCCCTGGAAACTTTGCTTTATATTAACAGACCTGAATACAAAGATGAAATCAGCGCAATATTTAAGATTGTCGGAACAGACAAAGACAAAATGGTTGCACAAACAGCCATAATCGGATTGCAAATGATGGAAGGCAACCTACAATAAAGATTTGTACATCTCCAAATATTTCTTTGCACTTTCTTTCCAGCTAAAATCTGCTTTCATTGCGCTTTTACGCATTGCATTCAGAGTATATTTATCTTTGTATAGCTGAACAGCACCGTTGATTGCATCCAGCATTGAATAACAATCGCATCCCCAGAACTTAAATCCGTTTGAATTATCCAAAGGATATCCGATAACAGTATTTTCAAGCCCGCCTGTCGCTCTTACTATCGGCAATGTGCCATATCTCATTGCTATAAGCTGAGAAAGCCCGCACGGTTCAAATTTCGAAGGCATTAGGAAGAAATCTGCACCGGCATATATTTTGTTTGCTAAAGATCCGCTATACCCTACATATGCTCGTATATTTTTTGTATTGTTTGAAAGCCAAATAAACAGATTTTCGTAGTCATTATCTCCTGAACCTAAGAATATAAAGTCTGCATCAAGATTTTGCAATTGACCTTCCGCATCTCGTATTAAATCTAATCCTTTTTGATTAACGAGTCTTGAAATCATAGCTATCAAAGGTCTTTCCGGATTGTATTTCAAACCGAACTCTTTTAAAATTGCTTTTTTGTTTTCTTCTTTTGGGGTAAATATTTTATTTAATTTTAAATCTTTTAATGAATAATTTTTAACAAGATTTTTGTCGGTTTTCGGATTAAATACGTCATAATCAATACCGTTAACAATTCCGATTAATTTATCGGTATGTCCTCTAAGAGTGTAATCCATACCTTCGCCAAATTCGCCCCCGAGAATTTCTTCCGCATATTTGGGAGAAACTGTTACAATTTTATCCGAATAATTTATTGCCCCCTTCATCCAATTTACACGGCCATAGTGTTCACATCCCCATTCGTTATATACAATGTCTTTTCTCATATTCGCAAAATCAAGAATATCGTCAAACCAAACTCCCTGATATGCAAGATTATGAATTTCAAAAACATTTTTGGCTCTTGACCAGAATTCATCAAACTTATAGTTTGCCTTTATATACAAAGGTATCATTGCCGTATGCCAATCATTTGAGTGAATAATATCGGCTCTAAAGTTTAATGCTTTAGCATATTCCAAAACGGCAAGTGAAAACGTAACATATCTTTCGTGTTCATATCTTGTATCAAGCCACTTTGGATAAACGTCCTGAAAACAAGAAAAATACCAGTCGTTTTGAACAAAAAATACGTTTATATCCGTATCAGGAAGCTTGGTCATAAATAGTTTAAACTTATGCTGAATATTCCCAAAACCAAGCCACATATCAGAGTTTTCAAGCTCTTTAATTTTCCATTTTTCTTTATCAATACAGCCATGCAGAGGTGTAAAAATAGCTATTTCCGCATCTTTTTCAAGTATTTTGGGCAAACTTCCAACGACATCGGATAATCCGCCTGCTTTTGAAAACGGTGCAACTTCGGCAGAAGCAAATAATATCTTCATTTTCTTGCTCATAAATACTCTCTCTCTAATTTGTGATGAAAGAATTATAGTACTATTTACACTAAAAATCAATACAGAGGAAGGAATCTGTGCTAAGGCACAGATTCCTTCCTCTGGTATCTATTTATGATATTGTTGTTTCGTTTTCAAGAATTCTGCCGTCCTGTACTTTTAAACTGCGTAATTTTCTTTGTTGATTTCCATTTGCATCCTGATACTGCTTAACAAACTTATACGATTTTAACGAAGATGGTATGGGAGAGTATTTTGACTCAGAGTATTTAAACTGCTCCGTACCATTTCTGCATATCCTTACAGCATAATTTGCTCTGGGAACATATTGATTCATATAGCCAAGATAAACTCTTGAATTACAATTTTCTTTACGCTCATAAATAATACTACAACCTTGGTCTTGCAATTGTCTTATGACTTTATTTCTTCTCCGTCCGTATTCAGAGAACTTGTTTAAAAATACGTCACGATTTCCTATAATTCTTGTTTTCATTATCTAATTTCCTATCTTCTATTATCCTAAAACCCGTAAATATTTTTTTTTGCTTTCCCATAACAATTTTTTAAAGCTGTTCATCGATTTCTAATCAATAAGACAAAGGATCCTTACGGAAAATCAAAGTAAAAAATAAACGGCAAGAAATACAAAAAGTAAAAGCCCCGATTGTCGAGGCTTTGAAGTCTGCATACGCAAATCCGACATACCAGTTTCATATTCCCGGACATACTAAAGGTAAAGCTGTATACAAAGAGTTTAAGAAATTAATCGGCGAAAAAGCTTTAAGCATTGATACTACAGATGAATTTGATAATCTCGGTACGCTTCATCCCGCTACAGGGCCGATTGCCGAAGCTCAAGAACTTGCCTCAAAGGCATTCGGTGCTGAAAAAACATTCTTCTTACTGAACGGTTCTACCGCAGGCAATCTCGCAATAGGTATGGCTTTGACAAAAAAAGGTCAAAAAGTTATTATTAACAGAAACTGCCACCGCTCTGCACTGACGGGATTAATGATTTCCGGTGCTGAGCCTGTGTGGGTTTGTCCATCAAGAATTGAGGACTGGTCTGTTTGGGGAAATATTGAAGTTTCAAAAATTGAACAAGCATTAAAAGAAAATGATAACGTCGGGCTTGTATGGATTACAAATCCTACTTATGAAGGCGTTGTATCTGATATAAAAGCCATTAGCGAAGTTTGTAAAAAATACAATGTGCCTCTGATTGTTGATGAAGCACACGGATGTTTATGGAACTTTAATTCGCATTTACCGGAAACAGCGCTTAAGCTCGGTGCGGATGCCGTTGTACATTCGCTTCACAAAACAGGCGGAAGCATGAGTCAAAGCTCTATGTTACATATTGCAAAAAATTCAAAAATCAATCCCGATACGGTTGAAAAAGCACTCAAACTGCTTCATACAACAAGCCCGTCTTTAATATTATTGGGAAGTCTTGATGCATCCAGAGCTGTGCTTCAATCTCAATCAGGTCAAAAACTTATTGACAGAGCCGTTAAAAATGCAAAATACCTGAGAAAAAGGCTTGATAATATCCCTAACCTACATCAGCTAAAACCGTCATTTGGTTACATGACTGACGTAACTAAAGTTTTTATAAAAATTGACGGACTTTCAGGCAAAAGGTTAGAATCTATTTTGGAAATTGATTTCGGAATAGAGGTTGAATCCGCTTCTGATATCGGCGTTTTGATACTTTGTAATCTTGGAAACAAGCGTTCTGACTTTGTATACCTGGCAGATGCTTTGGAAAAAATTGCAAACGCAGACCACAAAGATATCTATTATCTTGAAAACAGAAAACACATGCCCATGCTTGAACCTATTATCAAAATGAGCCTAAGAGATGCTTATTATTCAGAAAAAGAAACGATTCCAAAAGAGCATGCCATTGGCAGAATCTCAGCTGAAGTAATCGCAGAATGCCCCCCGGGTATATCAATTTTGCTCCCGGGCGAACTTATTACTGAAGCGCATTTGCCTTACTTAAACGATTATAAAGAATTGGAAGTAGTAAAAACATTATAAATATTGCATTTAACCTGCTTTGTAAATATTTGTAAAATTTTTGCTGTTTTTTACTAAAAAACAGCAAAAATTTTTTTGTCGAATTTTTTATAGAAGTATAAAGCTCTCTCTTCTTATTTAAACGGACAGGCCTTGGTTATATACTCAAGGTCTTTTTTTTGTTGTTTCACAGGGGTGGGCAACATAGGTCTGAAACCTCCATAATTAAAGATAAACTGCAAGTTGCCATCTGCTGGCTTGACTACAAAAGGGTTCACTGAAAAGTACGTTATAACGCAGCCCGTATTTCAGGAAAAATCAGCAATCTGGCAACAAATGATTTGATTAAGTCCATTGATTATGAAAAAGCTTATTCATATAATAAAATCGAAAATGAATATGACATCGGACGAGGTACAATAAGCAGAATCTGCAATGGTAAATGTGATGCAAAACTATCGACTTTATGGAAAATTTCAGAAGGTAGAGGTATTAAACAATCCAAAATTAGAAGTTTTTTAGAAAACGATTTGGGTTCGGATTTCAAACTTACTGATTAATAAGAAGATTTTGAACATTTTTATTTCTTATCCGTTATAATATTACAAGAGGTAAAAAATGGATAATAAATGTTCAAAATACGAAGGACTATTTGTTTTTTCAAGCGATGAAAAGTTGAAAGAGCATATTGAAGAATGCGACAATTGCAGAGCTGAGCAGAAAAAAATGGATAGGATTTCCGAATTAATACAGGAAGTTAAACCCTATTATACAAGGAAAAAGAACCGTCTTCGCAGACTGCGTGCCGTAGCTGCCGTGTTACTTGTTGTATTATTCTCGACGACCTTCGGATTTTTGTACAGCAATGAGGATTTGGCAGATTCTCTTATGTACGGAGATACTCTTACAGCCGAAGACTTAGGGTTTCCTGTAGATTCATACGGACTCTTAATGGTGGATTAATGGATTTTAACGAGCTTGTGAAATTAAATAAACAAAACGTAAAAAGCATTATACGGCTTATTACAAAACAAGAAAACGAAGACCTTGAACAAGAGGTTTACTTAAAGGTTTGGAAGAATCAGGGAAAATATGAAGAAAAAGGTTCTTTCAAAAGCTGGGTCAATACAATTGCGAAGAATATTGCAAAGGATTATTTGCGCTCTGCATGGTTCAAAAATTCTCAAAACTCCGAAAATGACGAATATACTTTAGATTCAATTAAGGACAAAAAGACCTCTCCGGAAGATAATATTTTATACATTGAAAGACAACAGCATATTATTTCAGCAATAGAAGAATTAAAGCCAAAACTTAAAGAAACGATTATGCTATGCGAAATTCAAGGTTTTACTTATGAAGAAGCCTCAGCCAAACTCGGATGTCCTATAGGCACAATAAAATCAAGAATTTTCAATGCAAAAAAAGAATTGGCAGAAAAGTTATCAGATTTATTATAAGAGGTGTACTATGAAAAAAATATTAATTTTGACAATGGCAATGTATTTATCAACATTTGCCGTAAATGCCGGAGAAGGGTTAAATCAAAAAGATTTTCCTCCGCCTTCGCACAGAATGACCGAAGCAGAAAGAGTTAAAAGGGAAACGGCTTTTGAACAACGACTGGGCTTGACTGATGAACAAAAGCAACAGGCAAAAGAGCTTAGAATACAGGGTCATGAAAAAATTAAACCTGTAATCGACCTGCTTAAAGCTCGTGAGCAAGAAGCTCAAACAGTAAAGAATTCAAAACTTACCCCACTGGCCCAAGAAGAAAAACTTAACAACCTTTATTCGGATATTAAAACCTTGCGTAAAGAGGCTCACGATATAAGGGTTAAAAATATGAAAGAGTTTGAAGAAATTCTGACATCAGAACAAAAGAAAACTCTAAAAGAAATGAAGCAGGAGGGGAAAAGGGAATACAAAAAAGCCCGATTCAATCCTCAGCCTGAAAAACGCTAATAATAGAAAAAGGAGATGCTTAAAATCATCTCCTTTTTTATCAACATATTTAAGAATTACACATTAGCTGTTTTCTTTTGCTGGCTTGCTCCCGGAATTGCCTGCCAATTTGCTGCCATAATTTTCTTAAATGATTTAAGAGCTGTGTCTTCGAGTTCGCCAAGTTCATCAGCTTCCATAATCAATTCTCTTAGAGGAAGCAATGCTCTTTGGTCTCTCAAAACACCAAGTGCAGCAGCAGCCCCCGCTCTAACCAAATCGTTTTCGGAACGGTTTTTCATAACTTCTATCAATGCCGGAACTGCTTTTGTATCATTTAATTTACCCAAAGAAGTAACTGCATAAATTCTTACGTTAACCCATTCGTCATAAAGCATGTTTATAATTTTATCTACACATTTTTTATTACCTATTTCGCCCAAAGCTCTTGTTGCATCACATCTTACATTAACCTTTTCGTGATCAAGAGATTTAATCAAAGCATCTGTTGCTACATCACCGATTTCAATAAGAGCATCTGTTGCGGTAATACAAACCTGTGAATTTTCATCATTCAAAGCTTCCACCAACGGTTCTACAACAATTCTTCCTCCCAAACGTCCTAATGCACGAGCTGCACGAACTCTTACGTCAACATTTCTGTCTTCTCTGAGAGATTCAATCAAGTGTTCAGTCGCTTTCGCATCACCTAATTCGCCCAATGCTCTTGCAGCATACAAACGAACCGAACCGTTTTTATCGTTTTTCAGAACATCGATTAACGGCTCAACAGCTTTTGAATCACCCATTTCTCCTAAAACACGGGCTGCGTTATAACGTACTTTTTCAGAATTACTTGTCATCAAATCATCGATTAATTCTTGAAAAGTTTTCTTTGCTTGTTTCTTTTTGCTGTTAACTGTAATTGTCATTCACTAACCTCCGTTGTCGCAACTAAAATATCTAACTTCAACACATTTATATAAAGTATCGTAATGAAAAAAAATTGCCTTTTTTTTTCGATATATTACTAAATCGTTACAAAGCTATTAATGTAAAAAATACACTTAATCGATTTGCAATCATGAGTATAGCATATATTTTAAAAAATTTGTTTAATCTGTTGTCTATATTACAAATTTTTTATAAATAAATTTTGTTGCGAACTTCTGAAATTGGCGTATAGTGTTGGAATCAAGACTTTACAAAAATTTATATTTATTACCCACTCGGGATAGTAATAATGAGCTCGCTCCCTTCTCCGATTTTTGTTTTTACATCAATCTTGCCGTTGTGCTTTTCTATAATTTTTTGCGAAATAGCAAGCCCCATTCCGGTTCCGACACCTGCACCCTTTGTTGTATAACCCAAATCAAAAATTTTGCTTATATCTTTTATTCCGCATCCGGTATCCTTAATTTTCACAATAAGATTGTTTTTTTGATAATCTGTGTCAATAGTTATTGTTCCTTCGTCTTTTATTGCGTGAACAGCATTTACAAGAATATTCATAAAAACTTGGTTGAGCATATTCGGATAGCATTTTATCGGAGGTAGTTTTCCGTAATTTTTTATAACCGTAATTCTGTTTTTTGTTTCATGTCTGATTAAATCAAGTGTTACATCCAGCTCTTTGTTGATGTCAGCCTCTTGAAGTTCGGCTTCATCAAGACGGACAAACTTTCGTAAACCCACAACAAGCCCGTTAATTCGTGAAATTGCCTCTTTGTCAATATTGTTAATTTCTTTAAACAATTCCGCACTTTCATCCGGCAAATTTGATATAAGTTTGTTAAAAATTTCGTTGTTCGATTTTATTGAAGCAAGCGGAGTATTAATTTCATGTGCCACTCCGGCAACAAGCTGGCCTAAAGAAGCCATTTTTTCGGAATTTATAAGCTGTAATTGGGTTTCTTTAAGCTCTTTTAATGTTTTTGTCAGTTCTTTTACCATTCGAGCATCTTTTTCATAAAGTTCGGCCTGAATTATCGCATTGCTCAATTGTGACGAAACTCCGTCAAGCACCTCCAGAGCATCGTCTAAACGGGTTTTTTGCTTGGTTAAAAGCACGATTATTCCCAGCTTTTTATTTCTGTGATATAAGGGCAGAATTATACGCTGAACAAGCTCTTTAAACGGTTTCGCTTCTGTATACTCCTTCATGCAGGAAGTTATAAATGCTTTTGACACAGAAATTCCTTTTTCTGTCTCGACATCAAACGAAATTTTTTCTCCGATATCTTTTTTGTTCAAAGAATTGTTTATTATGTATGAATTCATATCCTTTGAATAAACAGCATAATAGGCTCTAAACACCGCAAAAAGCTCTGACAATTCTTTTAGAGCGGAATTTATAATTTTAGAAGGATCGACAGAGCTTCTGATTATATTAGAAATATTATTCAGCAATAAAAGCCTTGATGCCTGTGATTGAGCCAATTTTGTAATTTTTGATATATTTTTATTGTCTTCTTCAAGAGAATGAATTTTTGTGACTAAGCAGGAATTTTTTTCCAGTATATTTTCACACTGTATTTTTGCCGTAACGTCAGTAAATACAATAATCGTATAAATTCCTTTTTTAGAAGAATTCATATCATAATAATATATATTTCCGTCGGAATTTCTATAGGAAACATGTGCAAAAAAATCTTCCTTTGAATTAAATGCCTGTACGACAGGGGAATGAACAGAAACATTGTTGCTTTCTATAGGGTAAACATTGTAATCAAGTTTGTGCGAAAATTTTTTCAGGTTATCAAAATCAGAAAAAGTACGTTTAAACAGATTATTTTTAAATACGACCTCTTTTTCCTTGTTAATAACAATAACGGCACTGTTAAATTTTTTTAAAATATCAAACTTCCCCATACAATAATTATATTGTTATAAATTTTATCTGGCAATTAAAATTTACCCTAAAATGGAATATAAACTTGCAATCGTTTGTCCATAAGATATTTATTATGTTCAAATTTATCAAAAGTATACTTATAATGTTTATATTTGCAATGTCGGTTTACGCAAATGAAGTCAAGTATATCCTGCATGAGGAATGCATAAACGCTTTGTATAAACCTGCGATTTTGTTTTTTGAATATGAGAATATTTATCCTGTAAGAGATTCAAGAGGGATGGTTTTAAGATTTGAACTTAACAACCCGAAATCGGAATATTACGAATTGTGTTCGGATACAATTCAAAAACTGGCAAAAATAGAATCTTTTTTGGCAAAAATCAAAAATCCTGTTATAATAGAGGTACATGTCGCAGATATTGTGTCAGACAGCTTAAAAAAATGGGAAATATCGGCAGTCCTTGCAGGTAATATAGAAAAAGCACTGATACAAGAAAACGGCGAACTTAAACATAGGGTTCACTCTGTCGGATATGGAGAGTTTTTACCAGCAAAGAATACTCCAAATAATGGTAGTAATTTTACAAACAGAGTGGATATAATTATATTATGTAATATAAGTGGAGAATAGTATGGCTAACGAACATGATAGTGCATCTGCCAAAAAAGGCGAAGCAATTAACAAATATTTAATAATAAGCTTGGTTTCAACCGTGCTTTTATGTGTGGTATTTGCCGGAGTAAATTATATGGTAGTAGACAATTTGATTTCTTCAAAACTTGATAAAATCCATGCTTCGCAGGAAGAACTTGATGAAGAAGGCGGAGAAGGAGATGAAATCGAAAGAGGAATTGTTATTGATTTAGGAGATTTTATACTGAATCTGTGTGATGAAAATCAAAAGAAATACTTAAAAGCAAATGTGGCAATAGAAGTATCCAAAAAAGATACTGATTTTCCGCAGGAAACAGCACAAGCGAAAGGCGGACATGGTCATGGAGAAGCACCTGCGGCAGTTGATCCTATGGAAGCAATACAAAAAGAAATGACTCAGTTTAAGCCTGCAATAAGAGATGCCATTATAACAAATCTTTCAAGCAAAACTTCTGCGGAATTATCTTCTGCAGCAGGAAAAGAACTTGCCAAAGAACAAATTTCAAACGATATAAACTCTATCCTTGGCGGAGAAAGAGAAGTATTAAGAGTAAGTTTTGGTCAATTTATTATACAGTAGGGTAAGAAATGCCGGAGATTAACGAAAACACACAAACTTTACTAAATAGCTTTGAGGAAGCAGATGATTCCGAACACAAAAGTTATAAACTCTATAACTTCAGAAGACCGGATAAGTTCTCCAAAGACAATCTGCGTGCATTAAGAGATATCCACAGGGAGTTTTCGAAAGCCATATCGCTTATCTTAAGCGGATATCTCCGAATGAGAGTAGAAATAGATATCGTATCTGTCGACCAATTAACTTATGAAGAATTTGTACGTTCAATGCCTTCGCCGATAAGTGTTGGTGTATTTGAATTTGAGCCTTTATCAGGACAAATCCTTCTGGGAATGAGTTTTGAAGTTATCTCCTGCATAGTAAACCGTATGCTTGGCGGTATCGGCACTGTAGACCCTCAGTCAAGAGAGTTGACGGATATTGAAAAAGCTCTTGCAAAAAAAGTAATTAACATCATATTACAGTCGCTGGAAGATTCTTGGAACACAATAGTCCCTGTTACGGGCAAATTCATCAGTCTTGATGACAATTACCAATCAATTCAGGTTGCAACAGCCGGAGAAATCGTTGCACTTCTGACATTTGAAGTACAGATTGCCGGCAAACATTACGGCTTGTTCAGCATTTGCTTCCCATATCCTGTACTGGAAGCCGTTTTGGGACATTTAAGCACTCAGCACATATTTCAAACAAAAGGTCTTACGGCATCAAATGATGAGCGTATGAAAATGATATCAAAATTGAATACTTCAAATGTTGATTTCAGAGTACAGTTCGGTCAATGCAGTATTACAATGGATGATTTCTTACAGCTTGCCGAAGGCGATATAATAAAACTGGATAACAAAGTTCAGGACGATTTGATAGTAAAGGTAAACGGCGAGAAAAAATTCTTTGCACGTCCTGGTACAATAAAAAACAATATATGTGTTAAAATAACAGAAGTTTATGATGAAATGCATGAACTTTTAAGAAATTATTTTTAGAGAGGATTGAAATATGCCTGAAAATGACGATATCAAAAACAATTTAGATAATGATGAAAATTCAGCTCCGCAGGAAGAAATAAGTCCGAAGGCGTTTGAACCAGAGAGGGCAGACTTTCAGCAGGAAGAAACACGGCAGGATAATTCTCCGGTAACCGTTCAGCCGGTTCAGTTTGCATCTTTTGAAGATTTGGAACAGGTTCAAGGGCCTCAAAACCAGAACCTTAATATCCTTTTAGATGTAAAACTCCAGTTAACTGTTGAACTTGGACGAACAGAACTTCCGATTAAGAAAGTACTGGAACTTACAAAAGGATCAATTGTAACATTAAACAAGGCAGCAGGCGAACCGGTTGAGTTATATGCAAACGGAAAGCTTATAGCGCACGGAGAAGTTGTTGTTATTGAAGATAACTTCGGCTTGAGAATCACTCATATTACCGACCCGGCAAGACGTCTGCATTCACTAGGCTCTCAGTCAAATTCAGCCGAATCACAACAATAACTAATAATAAATTGACTTTGATTTATATTTAAAGTATTTTTAAAAGGTGCAATAAATGCACCTTTTAAAGTTAGAACAAAGTTTTTTAGGGAAGAGACTTATGGATTTTACAACATTAACAATAGACGTATTAAAAGCACTTTCAATTGTTGGTGGATATGGTATCGGTATTATATTGCTGACAATAATTGTAAGAGCGGCAATGTGGCCTCTCGGAGTTTCTCAGCAACGCTCTATGAGAACAATGCAGCTTTTACAGCCGAAGATGAAGGCTATTCAGGAGCGTTATAAAAGCGATCCTCAAAAAATGCAGCAAAAAATGATGGAGTTTTATAAGGAGCATAAATTTAACCCAATGGCAGGCTGTTTTCCGCTTCTTATACAAATGCCTATATTTATTTTGTTATATTCAACCTTAATGAGTCCTCAGTTTATACAAATGGCAGGAGATTCACATTTCTTATTTATAAACAGGCTTGATGCAACACTGAAAACCTCTGCGGGAGTTTCACATGACGGAGTTCTAGGAGTATCAAAATATGATACTTTTATGACCGGAAAAACCGCTAAAGTATACTTGAAAGATGTTGAAGAACCTCTGCTTAATGTTAAGATTGAAAAGCCCCAGAGAGCTGTAGAAGTTCAGGGCGAATTAATTCCGGGTTCTGACATTGATTTTAAAATAAGCTTGGACAATTTGAATCTTAAATTCAGTCAGCTTGACCAAATTGATAAGGCTGAAATTGATGTAATGAATGTTCAAACAAAAGAAACAGAACTTATTAATTTTGTAAGAAAAGACGGTATTTTGACCGCTACCGTTCCGACAAAAGAGGTTAAAACGGCATTTCACTATGATGTCTTGTTGTTAATAGTTTTGTTTGCACTTACTATGGTATTTTCTCAAAAAGCAATGATGTCCATGACCAAGAATGCAAATCAAGATCCTGCGCAAGCAGCCATGCAAAAATCTATGAATACGTTTATGCCGATTATGTTAACTTTTACTTTTGTCATAATACCTATTCCTGCTGGTGTATTATTATACCTGATTGCAAGCAATTGTTTTCAAGTGGTTCAGACTGTCATTATAAACAAACAACTTGAGGCTGAAGATAAGAAAAAGGAAGAAAAAGTCAGCGATATCGATTTGGCAGATGCAAAACAAATCCAAGAAAAGAAGTAATGAACGTATAGAGGTATAGATGACCGGAGGTATAGAGGCATAGTCAGTTAACAGCCATTCTTCTATACATCTAAACTTCAATACCTCCTCTAACCCGACCTTTATTATAAAATAGCAAATTTTATTTTTACAGGTTTTAAAATAAAAAAAAGAGGTTATATATGCGTATAGAAAACAATTCTCAAACATCATTCAGAGCAGTTACAAATACTTTTAATAATACTGGTGTAAAAGTACTGAAGAGAATAAAAGGAGAAAATATAGCAGATTTTGTAGACAAATTGTATAAGCAGGATAACAATCCTATTAATATTGAATTCTTTTTTACTAAACTAAACAGAATGGGCGCAAGAATATATTGCGATGAAGAATGTTTTCAATACAAAAAAACATATAAAAAATGGCCATTTACAAGCGCAATAAAATTTGCGGAAAAAATGTTCAATCGTGCTGATAAAGTAAACAAAGAAGCATACGAACCAGCAAAACAACGATTTGAAATGTTAAAATAATATAAAATAACAAAAAATATAGAGAGATAAATATGCTTTTGTCAGAATTTGACTATGAATTGCCGGAAGAATTGATAGCACAAAAACCGGCAGAAAACAGACAGGATTCAAAAATGATGGTTATGGACAGAACTAACCATCAAATTCTGCATAAATATTTTTATGATGTTGTCGATTTGATTGATAGAAAAAGTATACTTATCTTAAATAATACAAAAGTTCTTCCTGCAAGGCTCTATGGGTATAAAGAAACCGGTGCAAAAATTGAAGTATTTCTTCTCAAGGAAAGGGAAAATAAGGAATGGGAAGTGCTTATCCGTCCTTCCAAGAGAGTAAAAGCAGGCACAGTTATAAAAGTTAGCGACCAACTCTCCGTACAAGTTATAAAGCCCCTTGAAGATGACGGGAAATGGCTTGTAATGATGATTTATGAAGGGAATCTTCTGGAAATTCTTCATAGGGTCGGCAACATTCCTTTACCCCCTTATATTGAGCGTAAAATGGCTGATGAAGATTTGAAGAAGCTTGATTTTGAAAGATATCAAACTGTTTACGCAAAAGATGAAGGGTCTGTGGCTGCACCGACAGCAGGACTGCATTTTACACAGGAGATTTTAAACAAACTCTCTGATAAAGGTGTTGAAATCGGATATGTTACGCTTAATGTCGGAATCGGCACTTTTAGACCCGTAAAATGCGAAAAGATTTTGGATCACAAGATGGACTCGGAGTCTTTCGAAATTTCTCAGGAAACAGCGGATTTAATTAACAGAGCAAAAAGCGAGGGGAAAAAGTTAATAGCAGTCGGAACAACTACCGTAAGAACATTGGAAACAGCTTATACGCAGTTCGGAGAAATAAGAGCGTGTAAATCTGCCTCAGAGCTATTTATTTACCCTCCATATGAATTTAAGGTTGTTGACAAATTAATAACAAACTTTCATCTGCCTAAATCTACACTGTTAATGCTTGTCAGTGCTTTAGCCGGAAAAGATTTTATTTTTGAAGGGTACAAAGAAGCCATTAAAAACAAGTATAGATTTTACAGCTACGGCGATTGTATGTTTATATTATAAAATCCGTTTTTCCTTGGTATTTTGAGTAATATTAACTTCGTAATTGTTATCTTCGAGGTATTTTCTAAACATTCCATCATAAGTAACGTCAATTTTGCTAAAATTTCCTCTGATTTTTGGCGGATATTGTATTGAATTTTTGAGTAAGTATTTGCTCCCGATTGCGATTTTATAATCTTTTGATAAATTAATCGGTTCAAATTCCTGCGTTTTAGGATTTCTAACACAAACAGCCTCATTATAGGAGGAATTTGAATTTCCGTTTTTAATAGCTTTTATCAAAGTTCTGTTTACTTGTATATCCGACCAGTGAATTATCGTATTTCGGCTCGGGTTAACAAGATTATCAAGTACATTTTCCACAATCAAACCCGCTAAATCTTCCCCTTTAACATATCCCGACTCAAGACCCATAAGTTCTTTGCTCACACCGTCAAAAATCTTCATTACGGTCAAATTATCTGCGCCGTTTTCAATACCGCATCTGACAATAGAAGATTGAAGCCCTACTGCATCAACATCTTTATCAATGTTGTCAACAATTTCTTGTTTAACAGCAGAGGTTAAAAAGTTCATCAAATAACTGTTTTGATACCTTATTTCATCGCCGTATGCAAGTTTTAAATCATTATTCTTCGACTGTATATTCAGCGTTGTGTCCTTCATTTTGATAAGCGGAACGGTATCTTTAAAAAACATTTCCTGCATCTTAATACGTAACGGATGCTCTTCCAATCCGTCAAGCAGAGTTCTGTTTATATCGTATTGCGTAATTGCAGTAGTCAAAAAATTACCTTCATCATCAAACTTGCAGTTTAAAGTCTTAATAATTTCGTTATCCTTGCCTAAAGAACTTATTGTAGTTTTTCCCACAGTTTTTTGAGTTGTCTTATGGTCATGACCGTTTAAAACATGATCAATTTCCGGCACATTTTTGATAATAATTTCCGCCAACGATTCTCCCATATGCGACATCAAAACAACAGCGCCTTTCGGATTTTCTTTTTTGAAATTTTCTACCTGTTCACGAACCGAATTAATTGTACCTTGCAATTTTTCCTCTGTAAGGGCAGTGTCTTTATGGTCTGAATCATCATAAAATTCCAAGCCGTCACATAATCCTGGGTTATAATATCCCATGCTCGGAATAGTTATACCCAAAACCATAACTTTATGAATTAAATCAGCTTTTTTATCATCAGGAACTTCATAGATAACAGATTTTACAATATTTTGAGAAGTTTTGGATGCTTCCACAACTTTGTCCGATTTATTCATGTCAACATTTGTAATTAATGATTTCATCGGGCTTGTTTTCATTACATTAAGTACAAAATCCGTACCTGCATCAAGGCAATGATTGCCCATTGCGTATACGGTTGAAAAATTGAACTTCATGCTATTATTTACATTTTGTGCTTGTTGTTGAACGATTGATTTAATATTATCAATCGTTTTCAACAATGCCCATTTCTGCAAATCTCCGTTCGTTAAATCAGGCTTGGTTATGAAACCTTTTTTGGAAGGATTAATAAACCAATCTCCAACAACAGAAAAAAGATTTAAAGTCGATTTTTCTCCGGCTTTCGGGAAAATATTTCCCGCATTATTTTCAATACTTTTTATAACTTTTGGAAGCTCCATAATTTTTCCGTGACTATCTGCGATTGCAAGAATATTTACATAGCCCGCCTTAAATGATACATCTGTTGAATTTATACCTGTTAACATAATTTTTCTTTTTCCTGCCTGTTCTGATATTATAAAACACGTAAAAAAATTTTTTGCATGTTTTTAAAATAAAAAAACACTCAATTTTTCAATTGAGTGTTTTTAATTTAACAAAAAAAGTTTTACATTGATACTCTGTCTTTGATTTCTTCCATTTTGTGGTCTGCAAGACGAGAATCGCCCTTAACACGGGAGTATGAAAGATATCCGTTCATACGATCAATTTTTGTTAAGTTACGGCTTCCGCATTTCGGGCAGACATCCATATTCAATTCCTGATGACCGCAATCATCACAATATGAAAGTGAAAGATTTACCCCTTCATAGAAGCCCATATCCATAGCTCTTAATACGAGGGTTTTAACGGCTTCCGTATTATAATTCAGCGGATATTTTACATACTGAATTTTTCCTCCGTTCATCAAATCCCAGAAACGCTTTTCACAATTTTGTTTTTCAATAGGAGTTATCTTTTCCGAAACATGACAATGGAATGAATTTGATACATAAGGTTTATCAGAAACATTCGGAATTATGCCGTATTTCTTACGGAATTGTTCTACCTGCAAACCGCAAAGATTTTCAGCAGGAGTTCCATATAATGCATAAAGATTTCCGTCTTCTTTCTTAAATTCAGCAACCTTTTTGTTAATATATTCCATAACTTCAATTGCAAATTGTCCGTCTTCAACAAGCGATTTGCCGTTATAAAGCTCCTGTAATTCGTTTAAAGCGGTAATACCAAACGAAGCTGTTGCAGATTTTAATAACGGTTTTATCTTGTCGTGAATACCTAGATGACCGCCTAAGAAACCGCCTTCGCAATAAGCAAGCGGGTTAACAGAAGCTTTCATTTCTCCCAAGTATTCATACGTTCTAATATGAAGTTGTCTGATTAATCCCATATAATAATCAAGAACTTCATAAAAATCTCTGCTTTCTTTTTTAGCCTTAGCGTAAATCATAGGCAAATGCAAGCTGATTGCACCAATATTAAAACGGCCTACAAAAATCGGTTTATCATTTTCATCAGCTGGCTCCATACCGCCTCTTTCAAACCAAGGAGAAAGGAATGCTCTACAGCCCATCGGAGAAACTACCCTGCCGTATTTTTTGTACATCGATGCAACATATCCTTCTCCGGAAAGCGATAACCAGTCGGGATACATAGCCTTTTTAGAGCATTCAATACCTGCCTCAAATACGTCATGATTTATTTTGCCTTCGCCGTGAAGATTTTCGTCATACAAGAAAACTATTTTCGGGAATAATACCGGCTTTTTATTTTCTTTTTTGCCTTGACCGTTCATACGAATCTTTAACATTGCAATAGTTGCCATTTTTTCGTAAGGTTCGGTTCCCAAACCTGCAGTTACAGTAATGAACGGATAATCTCCTCTTGAAGATGCGACTGTGTTAAACTTGTATTCCCAGCCTTGGAAACCTTGTTCAAAGTCTTTTCTAACATCTTCAACAGCTGCCTCTCTTGCTTTTTCAAAGTCCAGACCTAAGCATAAATACTTTTCATTTTGTCTTTGGAATGTTTTTTCTGCATACGGTGCGAGAATCTTATCTACTTCCGGGACAGTAAAACCTCCGTATTGCTGGCTTGCGGCTGCCATAACAATATCACCGATTACGTCAAATGCCACATCGAGCGATTTTGGTTCGTTATACCAGAGGTTGCCCATTTCAAACCCGCCCTTAAGAACTGAAGCGACATCAAATAAACAGCAGTTCATTGTATCACGTCTTGCTGACATATCATGAATATAAATATATCCGTCTCTGATTGCCTGCAATTCATCAACATTCAGGAAAAACTTTTTGTACAATTCTTTATTCAATTCATTAAAAATTAATGAACGCTTTGTTGAAACAAGTGTAGAATCGGCATTGGAGTTTTCTTTGTCTCCAATGTACATAATTCGTTGAGATTCTTGATAAACCTTGTCTAACATATGTACAAAATCCTGCTTGTAGTTTCTGTAATTTCTGTAACTGCTTGCGACCTGCGGGTATAAATGTTCCAAGGCACTTTCAACAAGATTGTGCATATCAGCAATAGACACTTCCTGTTTATTCATCCTTATAATATTATTATTTACGAAGTCACATATATTTTTCAAGTCCTCATCAGTAAATTTTACCAATGCACGAGCAGCTGATTTTGTAACAGCGTTAATAATTTTCTGCGAATCAAACAACTCTTTTGTACCGTCTTTCTTAATAACATGCACAGCACTTGCGTTCAAAGGCTTTACCTGTGCTGACTGTAGTGCTTCAGGCATAACCGGTCTTGAATGAGATATCAAATCGTTCGGAATCGATGCTCCGCCTCTTAATTCATTTGTTGATTTTGATGAAAATTCTACTACTGTTCCTTCTTTACTTAAACTGTTCTGCATTGACCTTAAAACCTCCTAATCGTACATTGATAAGGTTAGCTACTATATTTCTTTTTACAAACTATAACTATCCTCAACTAACAGGATAACATCCTGTACCCCAAAATTAATCCTATGATATTATGATAATCCAAACATAAAATCTAATCAAAATTTTAACATGCTGTAATATAGCCAAAATACCATTAAAATCAATATGTTTACACTTCTTAAAAATATTAAAATTGTAAAAATTTTTTCATGAATTTTTTTGTAAATTCCCTTGACAAATTATAAAATGATTGTAGTTAATAAATGTGATACTAAATTATAAAAAAACAATCATAAGATTTTGGCATGGAGGGCAGGGGGGGAAAAATAGTAAATAGAAGAAAAGCAATTAGAGAACAGAATGAACACGGCATTATTTTCTTTATACTAATGAATTCCTTTATCCATGCTCAAAGTCTACACACTCTTGTATTCGTTATAATATCCAAGAACAGCAGGTATGTAGTTTCTGGTTTCCTTTGGCATCTTATCCAAACCTTCTTTGTTAAGATTTCCGCATCCCCAGTTATATGCAGCAAGTATCTTTTCTTTGTCTCCGTTATACATTTTACTTAATTCGCTAAGCATTTGAACTCCAGCTCTTATACTTTGCTCAGGATCATAAGGATTAGTAACACCATATTGCTTTGCTGTGGCTGGTATTAATTGCATCAAGCCTTTTGCATTTTTCTTGGACTTTGCATTGGGATTAAATTTGGATTCTTGTTTTATTACCGCTTTTACTAATTCAGGCTCAACACCATATTGCGCCGAATATTTGTTTATTAAATCATCATAAGCGTTTTCTCCGCCAGCAACAGTACTTTTAGATTTTACTGAAGCGGATTTAGTTGTTTTATTAGTTGCATTTACTGCCGTAAAACTATACGTATCCCATCCCGCATTAAATGTAAATTCCGGAGGCTGAAACATATCAAATACATTTGACTTTGGTGAAATATTTATACTATCCACATCCGGCATAAAAAGTGTTGTCGACTGAGAATATTCGTAAAAATTACCCATAAACGTCGGAACGATGAAATTCGGTCTAAAATTAAACTGCCGGTGATTACATCCGCCAAACGGCATACATCCGCCAAACGGAATAAATCCGCCAAACATGTTTCTCAACATGCCTGCTTCAAAACCGCATTTTAATCCTTGCCATAATTCGTTCATAATTATCCTATGTTTATATACTATATATATAAACGTCAAAACCTCATGAAAATTGCCAATGTTTGCCAATGTTGAATCTGCGGAAAAATCGAAAAATCATTCAAAATCACTAATATTAAGCAAAACTTGCGTTAATATTTCTTAATATTTTAGTCTGTGACAAATTTATAAAACTATACTTCTAATTATCATTAGTAAATGCGACCTACAAACTATAAATATAGCTCGGCTTTATAAAACCGAGCTATTTACTATAAGATATTAATATGTTAAGAATAAAGCCTTGTCCCTAAAGGACAGTTTTTTATGGTTTCTGTATTAACAACCATATTATTTTCAATGGCTTTAACAACCCTATTACCTCCAGAAACTTGTTCTACCAAACCACATTTAGAGAGTTTGCCATTAGACACAGTATCATAAAAAGTGGATCTAATACCTAATAATTTATTAGAAATACCATCATATATTCTGTCATACACTTCTTTCAAGGTTTTTATATTATCTCGAACAACAATTGTTCTTGTCTTAACATATTTGTCTCCAATTTTTTTAGAAGAAAAACTTGTTAAGCGTGATAAAATATTATTTCCTTCAGCGTCAAATACTTGTGTCAGAGTTTTTCCTCTAATAGTACTTGTTTTAATTTTTAGATTTCCAAAACTTCTAG